>DATIQP010000316.1:0-23033 GCA_035470765.1 Polyangiaceae bacterium
CCGCTCCCTGCGCCGGCGAAGACGAGCAGCGGGCCGTGCGCATGGGCCACCGCCTGCGCTTGGGGCTCGTTGAGCTCGTCGGACCAGGGCATGAGTACTCACATAATCTCTGTGCGAGGCGGGGGCTATAGGGCTCCCCCCGCGGACGTGCTCGGCCTGCGGCCTGCGCGCGTCCGTGCCCCCTCTGGCCGTCGGCTTCGCCGCCGGCGAGGGGGTTGGGGGGATGCGAGATCCCCCATCGGCAACGTTGCCGGTCGACCGGCCATATTGCCGGAGGGTCGGAAGCTGAAGTGATCAGCCAACCCCCTCGCCGGCGGCGAGGTGATCTCCGCTGCGCCGGGGCCGACGGCCAGAGGGGGCACGCACGCGCGCAGGCGCCCTCGGCGCCGAGCACGTGCGTGGGGGGAGCCCCTAAACGCCCCCCGCCGCCTCGCGCACCGCGGTCTCCAGGTCCGCCGCGGTGAAGGGCTTCCGCACCGCGGCCGAGAACCCATCCTCGCGCACGTTCGCCGCCGCGATGTCGGGCGAGTAGCCCGTCATCACGATGGCCTTCACGGTCCCGTCGAGCGTGCGGAGCCGCTCGAGCGTCTCGATCCCGCCGAGGCCGCCGCGGATCGTCAGGTCGAGGATCACGATCCCGTACGGCTGTCCCGTGGCGAGGGCCGCCTCGTACGCCGCGATCGCCTCCTCGCCCTTGGTGGCGAGATCGACATCGAGCCCCTTGGCGCGGAGGATGCGCGCCGCGATGTTCAGCACGGCCGGCTCGTCGTCCATCACGAGCACGCGCGAGTGCGGGAGCTGCCCCGAAGCGGAGGGGACGCGCGGCTGCATCGCGGGCTCGCCCTCGCTTGCGGGCAGGTACACGTCGAAGCTCGTGCCGCGCCCGGGCGCGCTCGCGACGGCGATGTGGCCCCCGTGACGCAGCACGATCGAGTGCGCCGTGGCCAGGCCCAGGCCGCTGCCGGTCTTCTTGGTCGAGAAGTAGGGATCGAAGATGCGATCGAGGTACTCAGGCTCGATCCCGGACCCGCCGTCGATTACCCGGATGCAGACGTACCGCCCGGGCGGCACCGGGATCGCGCGATCCGCCTCGATCTCGACGTTGGCCGCCTCCACGCGGACGGTGCCCCCGCCCGGCATCGCCTGCTGCGCGTTGAGGAGCAGGTTCTGCATCACCTGGCCCATCTGGCCGACGTCGAAGTCGGCGAGCCAGAGATCCTCGCCGATCGCGAGGTCGACGGCCACGTTCGAGCCGCGAAGGTAGAAGCCGGCGGCCTCGGTCACCACGTCCGCGATCGAGCCCGTGCGCTTCTGTGGGGCGCCGCCCTTCGCGAACGTCACGAGCTGCTGCGCCAGCTCGCGCGCGCGCAGGCACGCGTTCTCCGCTTCGATCAAGAGTTCGCGCGAGCGCGGCCCCGCGTCGTCGAGCCGCTTGGCCAGGCTGACGTTGCCGAGGATCACCGCGAGGATGTTGTTGAAGTCGTGCGCGATCCCCCCGGCGAGCACGCCGAGCGACTCGAGCTTGGCGAGGCGAAGCAGCCCCTGCTCGAGCCGCTTGGTCTCGGAGACGTCGTGTATGACCGCAAACGAGCTGTGCGGGGCGCCGGCGCCGTCGGACAGCCAGGAGTAGGTGATGTAGCCCCACGCGATCTCGCCGTCCGGTCGCAAGAAGCGCATCTCGCGCCCGGTGGCGCCATCGGGTGTGGCCGCGCCGGGCGCCGGAGACTTGGGACGGTCGTCGGGGTGCACGAGCGACAGCGCGTCGGTGCCGAGCAACTCGGCCTCGCTGCGGGCGACGAAGCGGCACAGCGCGCCGTTCACGCGCTGCAGGCACCCGCGGAGATCCGTGATGGCCATTCCCACGCTGCTCTTGTCGAAGATGGTGCGGAAGCGCTCCTCGCTCGCGCGGAACGCTTTCTCCACGCGCTTGCGCTCGCCGATGTCCTCCAGCGTGCACTCCATGCGGACGATGCGGCCGTCCGCGCCGAAGGTGGCGAAGATGGCGAGCAGGATGTCGACCGGCTCGCGCGTGTCGCGGCGGAGGCGCTGCACCTCGAGCCGCGCGACGCCCGTCTTGCGGAACGACTCGCTCGCGAGCAGCCGCGCCTCGGTCTCCGATCGTTCCTTCGCGTCCGCGTAGTGCTCGATCGGGCTCGTCCCGATCGCCTCCTCCGCGGAGGAGAAACCGAGGATGCGCGCGTACGCTTCGTTGTCCCAGAGCACGCGGCCCGCCGTGTGATCGATGCTGACCACGCCCACGTCGAGCTTGTCGAAGACCTGCTCCAGCCAGCCTCCGTGCGCGTACGCCACATTGGGTTGAGCCACTCGCCCTCCTGCGCTCATCGTCTCGCGCTCGACACGGAGTCGGCGTCGAGCTGAGCGCACTTTGCCGTGAGCCGCAAGAGTGCGGCGGCTCACCCCTCCCTCCACCCTCCGGCCGCGATGCCGATCGTCAGCGCCTGGACGATCAGCACGAGCACCACGCACGCCGTCCACCCGCCCAAGCTCCAGCCGAAGCCCGGAACCACGCCCGCGACGCTCCCGCCGACGTAATAGAACGTGACGTATAGCCCCGCGGCGGACGCGCGCCCGCCCGCCGGAGCCGCCGTGTGGATGTAGCTCGTCGACGCCGACTGGCAGACGAACACGCCCGACGAGCAGAGCACGAGGCCGACGAGGATGATCGGCAGGCCGTGGGCGAGCGTGAGCGCCACGCCCGCCATCGAGACCGCGACGGCGGCGATCAGCGCCTTGCGCGAGCCGACGCGCCCGATCCAGGCGCCGGCCAGCGGCGTCACCACCAGGCCGACGAGATACACCACGAAGAGCCAGCTCAGCTCCGCCGGCGTGAGCCGATAAGGCTCCGCCGCGAGGTGGAAGGTGATGTACGTGAAGATCGTGACCAGCGAAAAGAGCACGTTGAAGCCGACCGCGTAGGTCGCGACGAGCCTTGGATTCCGGAGGTGGCGAAGGATGCCTTGCGAGCCCGGAGCAGCCGCGTGAGTCAGTGCGGCGGGCTTGCGATCGGCTGGCAGCCACCGCGCGATCACCGCGGCGAAGACGAGATCGCAGCCGCCGATGACGAGGAACCCGATGTGCCAGCTCGGCGCGACGCCCGGGAAGATGGAGTGCGTCGCGGGATATCCGGTGAGCACGCGGCCGAGGAATCCGCCGAGGACCGTGCCGCTGACGTAGATGGACATCACGCGCGCCACGTTCGCCGACGGCCACTCCTCGGCGATGTAGGCGATGGTCACGCCGAAGATGCCCGGCATCACGACGCCCTGGAGGAAGCGCCAGAAGATCAGCGCGCCGAGAGACGAGGACGTCGCCGCCAGCAAGGTCGGTGCGGCCAGCAGCAGCGTGGCGACGGCGATGACCCTCTTGCGCCCGACGCGCTCGGCGAGCAATCCGCAGAGGGGCGCCGAGAGGGCCACGCCCAGCGTCGACGCGCTCACCGTCATCCCCACCGCGGACTTCGACGCGGCGAAGGTCTTCGCGAACATCGGCAAGAGCGGCTGCGTGGCGTAGAGGTTGAGGAACGCGGCGACGCCGGCGAGCGTCACCGCGATCACCCCGGTGGTCGACGCCGCGGCCGCGGCAGCCGCGCCCTCGTCTCGTTGCGCGGCCGCGCTCTCGCCGGTCGCGACGACGGCGTCGGCAGTGTCTTCCGTGGGACGTAGCGGCGGCGTGGTCATGAACTACGCCACGCGCCGTCCGGCGGCAACCCAATCACCGCCTCACGGTCGCCCACGCCGCGTCTCGCTCAGGGACTCGGCGCGACCTCGCTCTCGGTCGCGGACGGTTTCCACTTCAGCTCGATCTCGAGCTCCTGGCCGTCCGCCTCCAGCTCGAGGACGAGCTGTTCGGGGATCCGGAACGTCTTGTCGCCGAGGACGACCGTGCCTCTCTGGAGCTGCTCGAGCACCGTCAGTATCCGCTGCACGGCCTCCGCCCGGGTCACCTGGATCTCTTCCTTCACCTTCTGGCTCTCGTCCTTGCTCATGGCGCGACTCCTTTTCTTCTCACGCGGAGGTCGTCGCGCCTCCCGACGGCGCCTTTCGCTCGCGCGACCGGCCGAAGTGCCTGAGTCGCAGGCCCAGGCCGACGAGGAGCGCTCCGAAGCCGATCGCGTAGGCGCCGATCATCCACACCACGGCCAGCGCGCCGGCGCCGGGGAAGAACAGCATCAGCAGGCCGAGCACGATCGAGAGAACGCCGCTGGTCGCGAGCAGCCATTCGCCGGTGATCTGCCGCCGCAGCCGGATCGCGGCGGCGATCTCGGCGATGCCGGTCAACACCGCCCAGACGCCGATCACGGCCAGCAGCACCATCGCCGTGATGCCGGGCCAGGCGAACGTGAGCACGCCGGTGGCGACGCCCACGAGGCCCTCGAAGAGCAGCCAGCCCCAGCTCTTTCCCGCGTGAGCCACCCGCGCGGCCATCGCCAGGGCGAAGACGCCGTCGACGAGCGCGTACGCGCCCCAGAGGATGATGAGGGTGAAGAGGCTGATCCCGGGCATCGCGAGCGAGAGGATGCCGAACGAGATCGCCGCCGCTCCGCGGATGACCGGCGCCCACCAGCGCGCCGTCAGCCTGCTCACGTTCAGGTTCGTGAATTCGGGATTCATGGTGTGCCTCGTGTGTGAGCGCGTTCGCTCTTCCTTGCTCTGGGAGCTGCATACGGTGTTCCGATGGCGCGCTGCGGCTGACGCGCCGCAGGCGCTCGAGCGCTTTTGCGCGCCGCCGCGCTACCGCTGTGGCCCCGCGCCCGCGCCGGCGCCCCGCAGTCGCTGCGCGCCAAGCGTTCGGCGCCCAGCCGTGCGCGCTGCGCCTCGAGGAAGACACCGGAGGGCGGCTCCGTACGATGCAGCCATGATGAACCCGGCCCCCCAGTCCCCCGCCTTCGGCGCGATGCCCGCCTACGGCACGCCCTACATCCAGCAGGCGGCGGCGCCTCGCCCCAGCACGGGCCTGAAGGTGCTCGCGGTCATCCAGATCCTCTTCGGCCTCTTCGGCATCATCGGCGCCCCGGTCGGCGCCCTGCTCGCGAACCTGCAGCTCTCCAAGGATCCGCTGCAGCAGAGACTCCACGACGTCATGTGGGAAGGCCCCGTCGCCGCGTGGTCGTACGGCAGCCTCGCGCTCGGCCTGGTGCTGTCGGTCCTGCTCGTCTCCACGGGCATCGGTCTCTGGCGCGGCAAGCTCTGGTCACGGAAGACCGGGCTCGTCTACGGCGCCGGCTCGCTCGTCATGCTCGTCGCCGGCCAGGTCGTCATGATGCTCTTCGTCTATCCGATGCTGATGGAGCAGATGGACGCCTCGAACCCCATCGCGCGCGCGGGCGCGATGGGGGGCCTGATCGGGGGCCTCGGCGGCGCGCTGTTCGGCGCGATCCTGCCGGTGGTCACGTTGGTCGTGCTGGGGCGCTCGAGCGTCAAGGGGCAGCTGCAGTAGGTGGGGGCTCCCCCCGCGGACGTGCTCGGCCTGCGGCCTGCGCGCGTCCGCGCCCCCTCTGGCCGCCGGCTTCGCCGTCGGCGAGGGGGTTGGGGGGGTACGCGGCCCGGGCCCCTTCGGCAACGTTGCCGGTTGGGCGGCAATGTTGCCGGTCACTTCTTCTTCGCCGCCTTGGCCTTCTTCGCCGCCTTCTTCGGCGCCTCGACCGGCGGCAGCTTCACCGTGCCGAGCACCCGCGCGAACAGGTCCAGCGACGCCAGCGGGATGCCGCGCACGTGCACGAGCCCGCCCTGCACCGTGAAGCGCACCTTCGCGAATGCCTTGTGCTTGCCCAGCGCCGCGTCGATCGCCTTCGCGGCCCGGTCGGTCGGCGGCGCGCCCGTCTTCTTTCGCTGGAGGTCGCGCGTCGCCGCCTCGATCTCCGCGAAGGTCGCGTTCTTGAAGAGGACCATCTTCGTGTGCGCGCCGTCCTTCACCGGGACCTTCAGCCGCTCGAAGGCCACCGGCAGCGACGAGCCGAGCGCCCCGTGCTTCGCTTCGACGTACTGGATCGCCGCGTAGAGGTTCGACGTCCCGTACTGCTCCTCCTCCGTCGGCGTCGCGTACCGCGCCACCTCGATGCTCCGCAGCGCCGTGCGCGGATCGGTGTGCAGCAGGCGCTGGAAGAAATCCGCCGCGCTCTTGTAGCCCCCGAGCACGTAGAGCGGCGGATCGTGACTCACCGCCGCGCCCACCGCCTCCCAGAGCTCGTCGTACGCTTCCGCGCCGCGGCCCTGCGCGTCTTCGATGCGGTGCTGGAGCTTCTTCCACTCGGCTTCGAGCTTGGGATCGACCTTGGCGGTGACATCCTTCAACAGCTTGGCGGAAGGCAGCGGCGCGAGCTTCGTGCGGTGGGAGCGGGTCTTCGGCATGCCCGAACGCTATCCCCCGCGTCGCCTGCCTGGTTCGACATCGATCAATTGGGAAGCACGCCACGCGCGTTGTCGCAACGACCGGGAGAAGCTTGCGCTCAGCCCCCTCCGCCGTCGGCGGGAGGGCAGAGCGCGGTGCCGTGCACCGAGATGACGCAGCTCCACGTGCCGTCGACGCACGAGCACTCCCATTGATCGACAGGGCCTTGCGCCGTCGTGCACGGCTCGCGGACCTGGTAGGTGCAGGCTGCCGACCCGCTGCACGCGCCCGACGGGAGAGCGTCAGGGCCGTAGGGACCGCCATCGGTGGGTAGAGGGCATGCGGTTGCGCTCTGGCCGCAAGCGACGAGGCCGGCTCCCGCCATAAGGACGGCGACTGGACCCACGAGCACGGCCAGCGCGCCTACGAGCGCGCGGAGGTGCGCGCTCATTGACACACCCATCCGCCGTCGGTCGCGGTGCACTGCTTCCCGGCGTCTGGATCGCACGCCGCCGTTCCGCCGTCCGGACCGGCTCCCGGACAGCAGGTCCATGTGGGGTCGATCAGCAGGATGACGCCGGCTGGGTTGGTACCGTTGCAGCAGACGGCCTGGCCAACGGCCGCGTCGCTGTCCAAGCACTGGAGGGCACCGAAGAGGCCGCCGTCGGCATCGTGGAGATAGGCGGCGACGCAGCGATCGAAGCTCGGGTCCAGTGCGGCGCAATCGAGCGTGCCTTCCGGGGCCTGGCACACTCCAGCATCATCGACTTGCCGAATGCTGTAGCCGCACTGAGGTGGGCCGGAGGTGTCCTTCGCGGCGTCCATCACGAAGGGTGCATCCGATCCGGCCTCGGCCACGTCGACTGTTGCATCGGTTCCACCACCGGCATCCCCCGCGTCGTCTCCGGTGATCGAACCGTTGCACGCAGCAACTACCGCGATCCCGAGCAACCAGCGTGAGCGCATCCTCCATCCTCCTTCGACGAGGATCCTATGGCCTCCCGGCGCCGATACTGCCGGTCTTTACACACCGCCAACCGGCAACGTTGCCGGTCGGCGGGCAATATTGCCGATGACCCGCGCGGCCCGCCTGGTTGCGTCAGCTCGCCACGGTCCCCTGGAGGCAGCACTTTTTGAACTTCTTGCCGCTCCTGCACGGGCAAGGATCGTTGCGGCCCACCTTCCGGGCGCCCACACGCGCGGTCGCCCCGAGGTGAGGACGTGCAGCTCGCTCACCACCTCCGCGCGCGCCGCCGCGTCGCCCTGCGTCTGCCGCTCCCGCAGCACGCGCGCGCGATCGACGATGCGCGCCAGCCGCGTCGACAGGACGTTGATGAACGTGCCCACCGCGGTCAGCAGGAAGACCGGCGCGATCGAAAGTTGAATGACGTGCGAGACGTCCTCGAGCAGCGCGGGTGGCATGGCGGGCTTGGGTCGGAGCCGTACCATCGGTCCGAGTGACCGGCAACGTGGGCGCCTTGGCGTAGGCTGGTCAGCAAGCGGTCGCGACGCTCGTGACCGCACGGCTCGCGCCGTCCGTGCAGGACTTGCCTTCACGCACGCTCGCGGTCCGTGAGGACGCAGCTTCCGGCGTGGCATCCGCCTTGCGACGCCGCGGGTATGGCGAACAAGTGGCTCACGCTCGCGCTTCGTGGCGTCCTCGGCATCGTCGTGGGGGCGACGCTCCTCGCGTGGGGCAACGCGACCTTTGGAGTCGTCGTCGTGCTGTTCGGCTTCTACACACTCGTGGATGGAATGCTCGCGATCGGCCACGCCTCGCGCGCGTGGCTCTTCATGCTCGAAGGGCTCGCAGGGATCGCCGTCGGCCTCGCGGTGCTCCTCGCTTCGTCGAGCATCGGGCCGCTCGTCTTGCCGCTCATCGCGAGCTGGGCGCTCGCGACCGGCGTCATCGAGATTGCGGCCGCGACGCGTCTTCGCGGCGAGCCGATGCTCGTCGCCGCGGGCTGTATCTCGCTGGCGCTTGGCCTCACCCTCTTTGCGTGGCGTGGAGCCGCGCTGGTTCTCGTCTTCTTACTCGGGTCCTACGCGCTCCTCTTCGGCACGGCGATGTTTCTCACCGCGATGCGAATGCGCCGCGGCGGACCGCACGAGCACGGACCGCTCACGGTCGGCCAGGCCTGACCCCGCTCCGGCTCGCCGGCGGACGGGTGTGAGCCGGCAACGTTGCCGGTCGGCCGGCAATATCGCCGGTCACCGGAGCGCCGCCCGCACCAGCGCCACCGCCGCCTCGACGTCCCGCTCCACGAGCCCCGCCGGCAGCCGCATCACCCGCACGCCGTGCAGTCGCTCGAGCTCCGCGCTGCGCCGCGCATCGCACGCCCGCGCCTCCGCGCTGGCGTGCACCGCGCCGTCGACCTCGATGACGAGCCGATGCGAGGCGACGTAGAAATCCGCGATGTAAGGATGCAGCGGATGCTGCCGCCGCACCCGCACGCCGAGCTGCGAGTGACACAGCCGCCGCCACAGCGCTGCCTCGCTAGGCGTAGGCGCCTTGCGATGCTGGCGAGCGAGCCGAACGATGGCGAAGAGCGAAGGGCTGTTGGGGGAGTGCATGCCTTCCCCAAGCGAAAGAAGCGTGACAAGCCCTCACGCTTCGCCGCGTCCCACGTGACGGCTTGGCGCGGTTCTTTCGCGTTCGGCATGCACTCCCCCAACAGCCCGTAGCGCGCCCCTTCCATCGCGGCCAACACGGCGCGCGACGAAATGGTTTCCAACCCCAGTCCCCCCGGACAAACAACCCCCTCGCTGGCGGCGAGGTTGTCTTGGTTGCATCGGTGCCGACAGCGAGAGGGGGCGCGGACGCGCGAAGGCTCGCGCGCTCCGCACCACCGCGCTCTCACCCGGCGCGCGAGCCGAGCACGTCCGCGGGGGGAGCCACCCCACTCACCACCCGCTCGATCCTCGCGTAATCCCGCGTGCGTTCGATCCCGGTAAAGCCAGCTCCCTGAAAGAGCTCCGCCACGCTCTCCGCCTGCCCCGCCCCCACCTCCATCGCCAGCACCCCACCCTCCGCGAGGTGCGCCGGCGCCTGCTCCACGATCTTCCGCGCGAGCGCGAGCCCGTCGTCGCCGCCCACCAGCGCCAGCTCCGGCTCGAACTTCACGATGTCGGGCGACAGCCCCGGCACCTCCGCGGCCGGGATGTAGGGCGGGTTCGCGGTGATCAGATCGAAGCGGCCTTCGATCCCCTCGAACAGATCCGCCACCATGAAGCTCGCGTTGTACGCGCCGAGCCGCGCCGCGTTGTCGCGCGCGACCGCGATCGCGCCGTCGCTCGCGTCGGTGCCGAGGACCTTCGTCGTCGGCCGCTCGCGCGCCAGCGTGATCGCCACGCAGCCGCTGCCGGTGCAGAGATCGAGCACCCGCGCGCACATCGAGACCGCGCGCGTCCGCGCGAGCGCGACGTCGACCAGCGTCTCGGTGTCGGGCCGCGGGATGAGCACGCGCGCGTCGACGCGGAACGTGCGGCCGTAGAACTCGCGCTCGCCGAGGATGTACGCGACCGGCTCGCGCGCGCGCCGCCGCTTGACCATCTCGCGGAAGCGGGCGAGCTCGTCGGGCTCGAGCGGCCGGAGCAGATCGATCACGAGCTGGGTGCGCGAGACGCCCAGCGCCCGCGAGAGCAGCACCTCCGCATCGAGGCGCGGGTTCTCGATGCCGCGCGCGCGAAAATCGTCCGTCGCCCACTTCAGCACGGCGGCGATGGTCCACGTGGTGCTCTCGGTCGTCACGGCCTCTGCTGCCGCTCGCTCTGCACCGCCGCCTCGACCTCGCCGCGGATCTTCGCGAGCTCGGCCTCGCTCTGCGCCTCGAAGCGCATCACGAGCACGGGCCCGGTGTTCGAGGCCCGCACCAGGCCCCAGCCCGACGGGAACTCGATGCGCGCGCCGTCCACGTCGATCACGTGGCGCCCGCGCCCGCGGAAGGTCTTCGCCACGCCGGCGACGATGTCGAACTTCGTCGCGTCGGGGCAGTCGACGCGCAGCTCCGGCGTCGTGAAGGTGCGCGGCACGTCGGCGAGCAGCTCGCCCATCGTCTTGCCGCTGGCCGCGAGCAGCTCCACGAGGCGCATCGAGGCGTAGATCGCGTCGTCGTAGCCGAAGTAGCGGTCCGCGAAGAACAGGTGCCCGCTCATCTCGCCCGCGAGCAGCGCGCCCTCCTGCTTCATCTTCGTCTTGATGAGCGAGTGCCCCGTCTTCCACATGATGGGCTGCCCGCCGTGGCGCGCGATGTCGTCGTAGAGGGTGGAGCTGCACTTCACCTCGCCGAGGATCTTCGCGCCGGGGTTCGTCTCGAGCAGCGCCCGCGAGAAGAGGATCATCAGCTTGTCGCCCCAGACGATGTCGCCGTTCGCGTCGACCGCGCCGAGCCGGTCCGCGTCGCCGTCGTACGCCAGGCCGACGCGCGCCCCGGTCGACACGACGCGCTCGATCAGCGCGGCCATGTTCTTCGGCACGGTCGGATCGGGGTGGTGGTTCGGGAAGAGGCCATCCATGTCGCAGAAGAGCGGGTCGGGCTCGAGGCCGATCGTGCGCAGGCACCGGAGCCCCAGCGGGCCGCCCACGCCGTTGCCCGCGTCGAGCACGACCTTCATCGGCTCCTTGGGGCGCGCGATGCGGCTCGTCGTCGTCGCGACGTAGTCGTCCTGCACGTCGATCGACTCCACCTTGCCGCCGGGTGTGCGCGGCAGATCGCCCGCGTCGAGCCGGGCGCGGAGTTGCTGGATGTCGGCGCCGAAGAAGCTCGCGCGGCCGCGCATGATCTTGAAGCCGTTCTCGTCCGCCGGGTTGTGGCTCCCGGTGATCATGATGCCGCCGTCGGTCTCGAGGTGGTGGACCGCGAAGTAGAGCATCGGCGTCGGGCCGACGCCCACGTCGACGACGTGCGCGCCGCCTTCGACCAGCCCGCGGAGCAGCGCCTCGTGCAAGCGCCCGCTCGAGAGCCGGCAATCCCTGCCGACGGCGAGGCGCGGCGATCGCCCCGCGGCGAGCGTGCTCGCGAGCCCCAGGCCCAGCGAGAACGCGAGCTCATCGGTGAGGTCGCGGTCGGCGACGCCGCGGATGTCGTACTCGCGAAAGACGTGCGCTGGAGATTGCATCAGGGCCTTATGACACACCCAAGGTTCACTTCGGAAGATCCACGAGCCGTGCCACCCAAAGCAAGAGTCACTCGAGGCGATCGAGTCTCGAACCGTGTCGTCGGGCGCCAAGCGGCAGCGAGAATTGCGCGGCCGGGCCGCCGCTGGACATTCTCGAAGATCGTGAGCGGGAAAAGCCTGGCGGCCATTGCAGACCACGACGGACTCGCGCCGGGCCCGCCGGTGCATCTCGCTGCCGCACGTCGCATGCAACGGCGGCGCGAGACCCGCAGTAAGCGTGGTCTTCGAAGTCGCACGATCAACCGGTGTAGCTGTCGTCCTGCTCGATGCGGCTCAGCACCCAGTCGAACTCGCCCGTCGTCACCTTCACGTTGCAGTAGCCGCACTGCCCGGCCTGGTTGATCTTCAGCGGGGCGCCGCAGCTCGGGCAGTTGGGCGTCGTCCGCGTCGGGCCGGTCTTGCCGGCGCTACGGATGAGCGTCCAGTACTCGCTGTAGGCGCGCTCGCGGTTGCGGCTTCCGCTCAGGAGCTTGCCGTCGTCGGAGACGGTGTAGTCGAGGCCGGTCGCGTACAGGCGCACGGTGATCGCGTCGAAGTACTTGTCCGAGAGCACGTTCGCGAGCTCGAGGTTCGTGATGCGCGCGCGCTCGGTGACGTTGCGCGCGCGCGCCTGCACGTACAGATCGATCCAGTAGGCCTGCGACTGAAAGAGGTTGTCGCTCACGAACGGGCGCGCGCGCGACAGGTCGCGGTTCGACCACCCGACCTGCAGCTCCTGGAAGATCAACCCGACGCGCTGCAAGAACGCGTTCCAGTCGAAGCTCGGATCGCGCGCGCGGAGCTGCTCCAGCATCGGCTGGGCGTGCGGCGAGCGCACGGTGGGCAGGTCGGTGCCCTGCTCCTCGACGTCGCTCGTGAGCAGCGGCGGCCGGGCCTCCTCCGTCAGCCGCTCGAAGTGGACGACCGCCCAGTCGAAGCGGCCCATGCCCACCTGCTGCTTGCAGTACGAGCAGACGTCGCCGCGCAGGTCGTGCAGGGGCGCGCCGCAGTTCGGGCAGTCGAGCGTGCGCGAGCGCGCGGGCGGACGGCTCTTGGCGCCGAGCGCGCGCTGGACGACGAGCCGGTCGACCACGTAGCGGCGCTGCGTCTCTTCGGTCAGGTTCGCCTCGAAGTCGAGCGAGACGCGCCACGTCTGATCCGTGCGATCGACGGAGTGGACGCGCATCGCCCCGATGACGATGCCCGTCACCGCACGGACGGAGCGCTGCGCGACGGCTTGCTGCACCGCGGGGCTGAGATAGGCCCCGAGCGCCATCGCGCCCTGCTGGCCGCGCGCGCGCTGCATCTCGGCGTAAAGGACGTAGAGGAAGTCCTCGAAGAGCACGATGGAGAAGTCCGGATCGGTCTGCCGGATGCCGTCGAGCGCCGAGCGCGGGATGCCCCGCGTCGCTGCGACGGGCGCGGCGGAGTACGCGATGCTCGAGTAGTCGCTCGTCGCCCACCCTCGGGACTGCGCGCGATTGTCGCCGCCGCGCGTTCGCATCACGAAGACGATGATGACGATGATGAGGAGCGGGACGCCGATGGCCGGGTGGTGGATGCAGAGATCGAACAGCAGATAGAAGAGGAACCCGCCGCCGTCACCGCCCGAGCCGCCGCCGCCGCCGGACGAACCTCCGCCGCCCGAGGAGTGAGAGCCCGAATAGGAGTGTCCGCCGCCCGGCCGAGCGAGCGCGGCCGTCGCGATCAGCAGCACCGCGAGGCCCAGGCCGATCGCGGCCGGTTTCAACCGGCGGATCATTTGTCGTTCGAGTCCGAACTCTCGCCTACGGCTCGAGCGTGCGGCACTCATTGCGGCTCGTCGGGCAGCTCGTTCTCGTCGCCCGCTTTGCGCGGAAGCGCCTTGGCCAGCCCCGGTCCGACGGCCTTCAGCGCCTCGAAGAACGCGCCGAGATCGCGCGCGGCCACGGCGGCTTCGAGCGCGGGCCTCGCCTTGCCCAGCTCGAAGACCGCGTCCTTCGGCACGGCCGCGTCCGGCAGCAGCACCACGCGGCTCTCGTAGAGCGCCACGAAGACGAGCAAGCCCGTCCGCCGGTGCGTCTTCGCGATGCCGAGATCGTAGAAAGCAGCCCGCGCCGCGGCGTCGACGTGACGCTTGATGCTCACCTTCGGCGTGAGCAGCCGCCGCAGCGGCGCGATGAACGCGCACGCCACCGCGCCGATGACGAAGGCGCCGAGCATCTCGAAGGGCATGAGCTCGGCGGCGTACGTCCTCGGGGAGAACCAGAGCGCGCCGAGCGTGCTGCAGGCGCAGGCGAAGCCGAAGATGAGATCCGTCGCGCGGTACTCCGCGACGCGCTGGCGCACGGCGACGACCACCTCCGCGGAGGTCTTCGCCTCGATCCCCTTGATCACCTCCGCCGTCTTCTTCTTGGCGTCGGACTGAAAAAAATCACGAGCCGGCATGCGGGGCCGAGCATAGCGCCTTTTGACCGTGCCGTTGGCATGGCCAACTCCTCGAGGCCGCTCTATGCTGCGCGCGCTTTGGACGCCGCACCGCCGCCGCCGACTCCGCCCGCCGAGATCGCCCCCGCGCTGGCGCGCCCCGCCGCGACCGACCTCTACCCGCGCGAGGCGCGCGAGCGCGAGCTGTGCGACAAGGCGAGCTCCCCGGACTGGCTGTACGTGGCCATTCCGTCGGCACTCGCGGTGGGTGCCATCGTGCTCGACAACCAGGTCATCCTGCGGGATCCCAACCCCGGCGTGCGGATGATCGGCGCGGACTTGGTCGGCGTTACCTGGGGCTTCTTCGTCGGATCGTGGTGGCCCGCCATGCCGAAGTGCAGCCCTCACTGGGTGCCGGGCGCGCCGCCCGAGGGCAACGTCCGCAACGACCTGCCGATCGCGCTGGCGATCGCCCTCTTCGCGGGGGTGACCGCCCCGGTCGCCGTGGCGATCGAGACCGCGTACATGCCCGACAGCTGGGACAACACCGAGCGGGTCTTCCGCATCGTGATGCCCGGGGTCTTGGCCTTCGGCACGGCGCTGTTGCCGTACCTGTTCCCCCCGAAGACGCTGCGGGCCGCGCGCGAGCTCCAGAACCTCCGCGCGTCGGCCGACAGCCGGGGCGCGTTCGTCTCCTACACGCTGCAATTTTGAGGAGGACTCCATGGCTCTCGTGACCTGGTCTTTTCCGACGACGATCGTCTTCGGCGCCGGCGCGCTCGCGACGCTTCCCGACCACGCCAAGCGCATCGGGGGCACGCGCGCCCTCGTGGTGTGCGACCCCGGCGTGCGCAAGGCGGGCCTGTGCGATCGCGTGCTCGCCGCGCTGAAGGGCGGCGGGGTCGAAGCGGCGTGCTTCGACGGCGTGGACCCGAACCCCGTCGAGAAGAACGTCTTCGACGGTGTTGCAGAATACAAGAAGTTTCGTGCGGACTTCCTCGTCGCCGTGGGCGGCGGCTCCCCGCTCGACACCGCCAAGCTCATCGCCCTCAAGACGACGCACGACCGGCCGCTCGTGGACTACGACGACGCGACCGGCGGCGACCGCTTCATCGGTCCCAGCGTGCCGCCGCTCATCACCATCCCGACCACCGCGGGCACCGGCAGCGAGGTCGGTCGCTCCGGGGTCGTCACGCTCGAGGCCAACCACCGCAAGACGGTCATCTTCAGCCCGTACCTGCTGGCGAAGGTCGCCCTCCTCGATCCCGAGCTCACCGTCTCGATGCCCCCGCGCATCACCGCGGCCACCGGCTTCGACGCGCTCACGCACTGCCTCGAGGCGTACTGCTCGCTCGGCGATCACCCGATGGCCGACGGCATCGCCCTCGGCGGCCTCGAGCTCTGCGCGAAGTACCTCGCGCGCGCCGTCGACAAGGGCGACGACCTCGAGGCGCGCGGCGGCATGATGAAGGCGGCGATGATGGGCGCCGTCGCCTTCCAGAAGGGCCTCGGCGCGTGCCACTCGCTCGCACACCCGCTCTCGAGCGAGAAGGGCATGCACCACGGCCTCGCCAACGCGCTGTGCCTGCCCGCGGTCGCCTTGTTCAACGAGCCAGTCTGTGGCGAGAAGCTCGCTCGCATCAAGAGCATCCTCGACCCGTCGGCGAAGAGCTGCGCCGAGGCGCTGCGGGCGCTGCGGGCGCGGGTGAAGCTCCCCGGCGGCCTCGGCGCCGAGGGGATCACGAAGGCGGACATCCCGAAGCTCTCGGCGAAGGCGATCGAGGACGCGTGCCACCGGAGCAATCCGCGTCCGTGCACCGAGGACGATCTGGCGCGGCTGTACGAAGCGTCTTTGTAGAGAAGGGGGGACCCCCCAGCTCGTGCTCGGGCTCATGCTCGCGGCGAACCGGGTGACGCGCGGCGACCCCGCGCCGCTGCGCGTGAGCCCTGCGCGCGAGCTTCCCCCCCACGGTCGCTGCACCGCGACGGCGTGAGTGACGCTCGCAGCGACGCGGGGGGGATGGCGGAATGCGCGTCGGAGGTGGAGTCGCGAGGGTGACACCCTCCCCGGTGCGGGCGAGGGCTTCGCGGGTAGCGCGGGGCCCGCACCGTGGGGAGGGCGCGTGCGCGCAGCCGCCGCGCGCAAGGCGGCGCGCAGGCCGACATATGTACACTGCATACATCGCCGAGGCCGAGCACCGCCGAGCACGGCGGCGAGCACACGCGGGGAGGGGCCCCCCTTCTCTTTTCCACCCCAAAACCTGATACAGTCGGTGCCCCCATGCTCCCGGAGAAGAAGCAGGTCCTCATCGTCGACGACGAGCCGAACCTGCGCAAAATCCTGAGCGCTCAGCTCACCCGCGATGGCTACGACGTCATGATCGCCGAGGACGGCGAGCAGGGCCTGGCCGTGCTCCGCGAGCACCACATCGACATGGTCATCACCGACCTCAAGATGCCCAAGGTCGACGGGATGACGCTCCTCAAGGAGGCGCTGCGCGAGGACCCGGAGCTGCCGATCGTGATGATCACGGCGCACGGCACGGTCGACACGGCCGTCGAGGCGCTCAAGAGCGGGGCCTTCGACTACCTCACCAAGCCGTTCGACAAGGACGAGGTCCGGCAGATCGTCGCCAAGGCGCTCAAGACCAAGGAGCTCGCCGGCACCGAGGCCTCGGCCACCCCGGCCGCCACCGGCGCGCGCTTCGGCATCATCGGCGGCTCGCCCGGCATCGCCGATCTCTACGCCGTGCTCGAGCGCGTCTCGGACACGCCGACGACGGTGCTCATCACCGGCGAGAGCGGCACGGGCAAGGAGCTCGTCGCCCGGGCGCTGCACGACCACTCGTCGCGCAAGGACAAGCCCTTCATCAAGGTCAACTGCGCCGCCATCCCGAAGGAGCTCATCGAGAGCGAGCTGTTCGGCTACGAGCGCGGCGCGTTCACCGGCGCGGTCACGAGCAAGCCGGGGCGCTTCGAGCTCGCGAACGGCGGCACGCTCTTCCTCGACGAGATCGGCGAGATCCCCGTCGAGATGCAGGTGAAGCTGCTCCGCGCGCTGCAGGAGAGCGAGTTCGAGCGCGTCGGCGGCATCAAGACCATCCGCGTCGACGTGCGCCTCGTCGCGGCCACCAACCGCGACCTCAAGAAGCTCATCGCCGCGGGCAACTTCCGAGAGGACCTCTTCTACCGGCTCAACGTCGTCCCCATCCGCCTGCCGGCGCTGCGCGAGCGCGCGACGGACATCCCGATGCTGGTCGAGCACTTCTTGACCAAGTTCAACGACCGCCTGAAAAAGCACGTCGCCGGCGTCGAGCCCGAGGCGATGGATGTACTGTGCAACTATTCCTGGCCCGGGAACATCCGCGAGCTCGAGAACGTGGTGGAGCGCGCCGTGCTGTTCTGCGACATGCAGAGGGTCCGCCTCGAGGACCTGCCGCCCGAGGTGCGCGGCGGGCCCGCCGTGCCGATCTCGACGCCGCCGACGGACGCGAACCTCGAGGCGGCGCTCGCGGGCGAGGGCGGCCTCAAGGAGCACGTGAAGGTCGCGATGAGCAAGCTCGAGCGCGAGCTCGTGAGCCGCGCGCTGCAGCAGACCGGCGGCAACGTCACGCACGCGGCGCGCCTGCTGAAGATCTCGCGCAAGGGTCTGCAGCTCAAGATGAAGGAGCTGGGGCTGCGCGAAGGCGCCGAGAAGGGCGAGTGACGTGATCGCCGTGCGCTCCGCCCCCGGTCTCTTCGCGTCCGCGCTGGCGCTCGCCCTGTGCGGCGGCTGCCACGGCGACGGCGACGCGCCCCGCACGACGGCGGTGCGCGACGTCCCGGCGGCCACCGTCGACGCGGGGCCCCAGCAGCCGCCGGGGATGATCTGGATCCCGGCGGGCACGTTCAAGGCAGGCACTCCGCCGGACAAGACGCCGCGCATCGCCGCCGAGGAGCTTCCCGGCGTCGACGAGTCGCTCACGAGCTACTACATCGACGCGCTGCCGTACCCCAACGAGGCCGGCGCCATCCCCACGACGAACGTCTCGCGCGAGGAAGCGGCGCAGCTCTGCGAGAAGAAGGGCAAGCGGCTCTGCTCGGAGCTCGAGTGGGAGCGCGCGTGCAAGGGGCCAGACAACTCGACCTACGAGTACGGCGACGAGTACAGCAAGGACAAGTGCGGCACGGGCGTGAGCGTCGAGGAAGGCGCGCGGCGGCCGAGCGGGGATCGCGTCCTCTGCAAGAGCGGCTTCGGCGTGCGCGAGATGCACGGCGGTCCGTGGGAGTGGACCAGCAGCCCGTGGGGCCGCGGACACCACGGCGACCTGGGCGTGCTGCGGGGCGGCAATGCCGTCGCGGGCGAGCTCGCGGGCCGATGCGCGAACGCGCTCGGCCGCGCGCCGACGCAGAAGTCGCCCGTGATGGGGTTCCGCTGCTGCAAGGGCGACCCGAACCCCAACAAGGTGGAGCTCGCCGTCACCACCGGCCGCGCGCTCGAGCCGCAGCTCAAGCCCGACGCAGCGCGGATCGGCCGCGCCGCTCGCAACCTCCCCGGCGTGACGCTGCCCGACACGGGCACGTTCTTCATCACGAGCAGCTGGACGTGGCGCCCCACGCCGAACGAGGTGCTCACGCTCGCGAGCGGCTGCGCGAAGTACGAGAAGGGCGGGCGCCCCGTGGGCTGCACGCTCTTTGCGTTCCGCCCCGGCAACGCGGACGCGGGCGCGAGCGACTTCGTGCTGACGGGCGTGCCGGCCGACGTCGGCATCGGCGAGATGGTCCTCGCGGGCGACGCGCGCCACGTGCGCGTGCGCGGCCTGATGTCGCAAGGGGGCCTCTACGTCCGCGACGTGACGTACTCCTACGGTCGCGTGGGCATCGGCGAGCAGCGCAAGTAGTCGTCTCTCCTCTCGCGACACGACCTCCTCGTAGCGGCCTCCCATCGCGTGGGTCGGGCGCCGTCTCGGCGTCTGTGACGCCGCCTCCGCCTCCGAGGCCGAGGCCGAGGCCGAGGCCGAAGCCGAAGCCGAAGCCGAAGCCGAAGCCCGTCCTCTCTCTCTTGCTTCTTCTTCAAGAAACAAAATAAATCGCTCTGCAGAGCCGCCCCGCCTCCGCAGCCGCGAGCACCGCCACACCTCCCGATCGACAAGCGCCACGGCCGCGGCCTCCGAGTCCTTCCCCCGGGCCTCTTTTCACCCTGTTTTCGCGGGCGCCCGCTTGACAACAGCCCTACCCCGAATAAAATATGCTCAATCAAGATGCCTCGTTCCCGCGCGCTGCGCCAACTCGGTCTCCCGCTGCCCGCCGCCTGGGGTGGCAAGCGCGCCGGGGCCGGGCGCAAGCGCGAGCCGGGCGTCCGGCCAAGCGTCCCTCACCGGCCGCGCGAAGCGCACCGCCAGGCTCACCCCGTGCTCGCCACGCTGCGCGCGCGCGCCGGCCTGCCGCCGTTTCGCGAGCAGGCGCTCGGCGTCGCCATCCGTGAGGCCATCCGCGCCGGCTCCCGCTCTCCCGCCGTGGGCGCAGCGTTTCGCGTCGTGCACTTCTCCATCCAGCGCGATCACCTGCACTTCGTCGTCGAGGCGCAGGACGGCACCGTGCTCGCGCGCGGCATGCAGGGCCTCGCGGTACGTGTCGCCCGCGCCGTCAACCGCGTGCTCCGCGCGCGCGGCCGTGTCTTCGGCGATCGCTTTCACTCGCGCGAGCTCCGCACGCCGCGCGCGGTGCGCACGGCCGTCGTCTACGTGCTGATGAACTTCAAGAAGCACGCGCGCTCGCCGCTCGCCGTCGCGCACGCCGTCGACGAGCTCTCGTCGGCGCCGTGGTTCGACGGCTTCCGCGAGGCTATCGGGCCGCCTCCGCCGGAAGTACAGCGCCCGGTCGTCGCTGCGCGGACGTGGCTCGCGGCGGCGGGGTGGCGTAGGCGCGGGCTCGTCAGCGTCGCGGAGCGGCCGCGTGACCGACCATTCTACGGACACCGCAGCGTGACCCGCACCGGCTGAAGTTGGGGCTGATTCGTCTGAGTGCCGTCCGCGATCTCGCCAGACGAATCGTCACCCCAGCACCAGACCGTGCCGTCCGTCTGCAGCGCGCAGGTGAAAGCAGGCCCTGTCGAGACCTGTTTCACCCTCCCGAGGCCGGAGACGCGGGTGGGGCCGTGGGCGTCGGTCGTCGTGCCGTCGCCGAGCTGTCCCAGCATGTTGTGCCCCCAGCAAAAGAGCGCGCCGTCGGTCTGGACTGCGCACACATGATCGCCGGCTGTCGACACCTGAGCCACGCTCGTGAGCGCGGTCACTCGGACGGGGCTGGGTGCGTCGGTGGTGGTCCCGTCGCCGATCGCGCCCCACGTGTTGTCGCCCCAACACCACAGAGCGCCGCCGGTCTGGATGGCGCAGGTGACGGGACCGCCTGCACCGACTTGGGCCACGCTAGCGAGCGCCGCGACCTGGACGGGAGATTCCTCCAGCGCGGTGGTGGTCCCGATGCCGAGCTCACCGGCGCTGTTGTCACCCCAGCACCAGAGCGAGCCGTCGGTCTTGATGGCGCATGTGTCTTCACCCCGTGCCGAGACCTGCGCCACGTTCGTGAGCGCCGTGACCTGGACGGGCGAGTGCTCCTCGATCGTGGTCCCGATGCCGAGCTGGCCGAAGGGGTTGTTCCCCCAGCACCATAGAGTGTTGTCGGTCTGGACGGCGCAGGTGTGCATGTCCCCTATCGAGACTTGGGCCACGCTCGCGAGCTGCGTGACGCGGACAGGGGATAACTCCGCACCAAAAGCGTTCCCGCTGCTGCCGACCTGACCAGTGACGTTGTTGCCCCAGCACCAGAGTGCGCCGTCGGGCCCGATGGCGCATGTGTCATCCCCGCCTCCCGCAGAGACTTGCCCCACGTTCGTGAGCGCCATGATGGGGACGGGCGTGTTCCTCAACGTCGCCGTGCCGTCGCCGATCTCGCCTGAATCGTTGTCGCCCCAGCACCACAGCGCACCGCCGGCTTGGAGCGCGCAAGCGTGCAAGGTACCAACCGCCACCATGATGACCCCGGCACCATCGGCGCACTCGCGGGGAGGCGACGCGTCGAGGCCCGTTCGTCCTCCGCAGGCTTCGAAGATCGCGATCGCCAGAACGCCGAAGGCAGGGGCACGGCTCGCCATGGCACGGCTGCCGCCCTCCCAGACCCTCATGCCTTCCAACCTAGCAGCCAGGCCCCAGGGTGCTATTCGCAACGGGCCCGGTGCCTTCGCTCCGCGCCGCGCCGCGCCGGGCCGGCTTCACTCTCCCGGCGGCGCGCTCACCGGCGGGATGGGCTGGTCGCACGCCCTCGGCATCCTGTCGGGACCGAGGCCGCCGCCGCACTGCGCGCACACGCGCCCGGGCTCCCACGTCTGGTTCCACGCGTCGCCTGCGGTCGTGCCCGTCGCCCGAGCGTCGAGCCCGCCGCCCGGCCGCGCTTTGAGCGTGACCTTGCTCGCGCCGCGCGTGAAGGTCTTGTCGTCCATCCAGGGAAACGACGCCGCGCCCGCCGCGGGAGAGAGCACGATCTCGTCTCCGCTCGCTTGCCAGACGCCCTCCCCGCCGCCCGTGAAGTCGCAGCCGAAGATGCGCCAGCGGAAGGTGCCGTCGTTCTCGAGGACGAGGTTGACGGAGTCGATGCGGCCCGGCAGGTGAAACGGACCGTGAAGCGCCGCCGGCAAGCCGGCCGGCCCCGCGTCGGCGCTCCCGCCGGCGCTCGCCGTGCTCGCCGCGGTGGGGCTGGCGACGACGGGCTCCTTCTGGGCCTCGTGACCGCACGCCGCGAGCGCGGAGGCGCACACGAAGACGGCCGCGCGCAGCGAGCTCATCAGCCCTCCGCCGCGAGCACGGCCTCGGCGGCGGCCACGGCGGCGCCCATCGCCTGCGGCGCGTGGCCGAGCTTCGCGAGCGCGCGCTCGATCGCGCCGACGGTCGCGAGGACGTCCGCGGGGCGGCACAACCCCATGTGCCCGACGCGGAAGTACTTGGGGCCGAGCTCGGCGTGCAGGCCCCCGGCGATGACGACCCCCTCCGCCCGCACGGCGCCGACGAGCGTGGGGCCGACCCCCTGCGGGTAGTAGAGGGCGCTGAGCGTGTTCGCGCTCGCCGCCTCGGTCGTCGGGACCGGCCGCAGCTCGAGGGCCTTCCACGCCGCGCGAAACGCCCGAGCGGTGCGCGCGTGCGTGCGGAACCGCGACTCCAGTCCCTCGGCGAGCAAGAGGCCCAGGCTGGCGTCGAGGGCCTCGATGAGGTTGACGGCCGGGGTTGCAAAGTACATGGGTTTGCGCGCCGCGTACGCCTGCATGATCGGCAGCCACTCGCCGAAGTCGGCGTAGTACGAGCCGACCTTGCTCTTGCGCGCGCGCCACGCCTCCATCGCGCGCTCCGACGCGACGAGCAGCGCGAGGCCGGGCGGCGCGCCGATCGCCTTCTGGCTCGCGGTCAGCGCGACGTCGACGTGCCACTCCTCCTGGCGGAGCTCCTCGCCGCCGACGGAGCAGACGCCATCGACCACGACGAGCACGCCGCGCTCGTGGCCGAGGTGGGCGAGCGCCGCGACGTCCGCGCGCGCCGCGGTGGACGTGTCGACGTGGGTGATCGCGAGCAGCTTGCTCGGCGCCGCGTCGAGCGCCGCCGCGACCTCCGCCGAGGAGGGCACCGCACCGGGCTTGGCGGAGACGCGGGTCACGCTCGCGCCGTGCCGCTCCAGGATCGTCGCCATGCGCGCGCCGAAGTAGCCGATGTCCACCACCACGGCGCGGTCGCCGGCCTCGACGAGGTTCGCGACGGCCATCTCCATCGCGAGCGTGCCGCTGCCCGCGACGACGAAGGGCTGCCCGCGCGGAGCGAGGAACACGTCCTTGAGCCGCTCGAGCGCGCGGCCGAACGTCTCGAGGATCTCCGGGTCGAGGTGGCTCTTGGGCGATCGACCGAGCGCGGCGACGACGGCGTCGTCCACCTCGATCGGGCCTGGAATCATGACGAGCGGGCGCATGGCCGGCAGGGTAGGCGCGCGCGCGCCGCCACTCAAGGTGCGCCGGCGTCTCTGGCGTTGGGCAGGTTCGGCACTGTGAAGGTCTTCGCGGGATCGCCGGCGTCGTCGAGGAACGTCCGCCACTCGACCTGGTAGTG
>DATIQP010000317.1:0-8665 GCA_035470765.1 Polyangiaceae bacterium
CCAAGGAGAAGGGGGAGGGCGCCAGGGTCGCGCACAACTACGGCTTCTTCAGCGCCGGCACGCTGACGGCGCAGCTCGACCCGTACTTCCCGTTCCAGTCGGCGCTCGGGCGCTGGGGCCGGTCCTTTCACAACCTCGGGATCCGCTACCACGGCGCCGCGCTCACGCTGGACCTGCTCTCGCGGCCCGGCAAGTACGAGAACGGCTTCATGCACGGGCCGTTTCCAGGCTACGTCGAGGGCGGCAAGCTCCTTCCGTCCAAGATCAACTTCACCTCGCTCGGCGCGCCGGGCCAGGTCGGCAGCGGCTTCGCCATGCTGCACACCCTCTTCCACGAGGGCGGGCACGCCGCGCACTTCAGCAACATCCTGATGCCGGCGCCGTGCTTCTCCCAGGAGTTCGCGCCGACCTCGGTCGCCTTCGCCGAGACGCAGTCGATGTTCTGCGACAGCCTGGTTCAAGACGTGGATTGGCGCGCCCGCTACGCGAAGAACGCCGACGGCGAGCCCATCCCGAGCGAGCTGCTCCGCCGCGGCGTGGAGCTGAACCAGAAGTTCTTCGCGAACATGATCCGGCAGATGCTCGTCGTGCCGTACGTCGAGCGGGCGATCTACGAGATGAGCGAGGCCGAGCTCACGCCCGAGAACGTCCTGCGCGCGGCCCGCGAGATCGAGCGCGATCTGCTCTTCTTGGACAAGAGCCCGCGGCCCACGCTCTCCATCCCCCACCTCATCTCGGGCGACAGCTCGGCCTACTACCACGGCTACGTGCTGGCCGAGATGGCGGTCCACCAGACGCGCGCCTTCTTCCTCGAGCGCGACGGCCACCTCGTCGACAACCCGAGGATTGGCCCCGATCTGCGCGAGCACTACTGGAAGCCGGGCAATTCGCGCACGCTGTTCGAGTTCGTGCAGGACCTGACGGGCAAGCCGTTCTCGGCCGACGCCATCGTGCGCCTCGCCAACCGGAGCGTCGCCGAGGCGCTCGAGATCGCCGAGCGGGCGATCGCCCGCGAGAAGGAGATCCCGCGGCCGAACGAGCCCATCGCCCTGGATGCGCGCATCGCCATCATCCACGGCGACGAGGTCGTCGCCAGCAACCACGCCGGCGAGAGCTTCGCGGAGCTCGAGGCGCGCTTCGCGAAGTGGCTCGCGAAGCTTGCGGACTAGCCGAGGCCCGTCCGAGGCCGTGTGCGTCTGCTATGCAGCACACGCACCTAGTTCTGGCCGACGGCGATGCCGATCTGCTTGCGCAGCTTGGCGTAGCGATCGCTCGAGACGAACGTGAGCAGGTCGTCCATGCGCTCGTCGAGCCGAGTTTTTCCGTGTGCGACCGATCCCTCGCTGCGCTCGGGCGTGCGGCTCGACTTATCCTCGAGCTCGAACACGGCGTGAGCGGCGCGCAGGTCGTTCGAGAGCAAGAGGCCCGCGCGCGCGCAGGTGCGGTCGACGGCCCCCGCCCAGCGCTGCAGGTTCGTCCGCCCGCCCTCCTCGACGAAGCGCAAGAAGTGGCCGCGGAGCGCGTCGACCGCGTTGGGCTCTAGGATCGGCTCGATGGCCTTCGCGATCGGCACCACGATCTGCTTGCCGCGCTCGTTCATGGGGATGCCCGGGTTGCCGATCGACAGGGCCGCCAGGAAGATGTCCTCGAGGTCCGCGATGCCGGGGATCAAGACGCGCATGAACTCCTGCGCGCGGTGCTGCGCGAGGTGCTTGCCGGCGATGAACGCGAGCTCGGCGGCGCTGCGGCCGGAGAGCGACTTCTGACCGAGGCGCGTCGCTGGCGGCATGGCCGGCACGAACTCGACGGTGCCCTCGAAGTCGGGCTCGGGGAACAGGGGCGGCGCCGACATCCCCAGGATCGCCGCGGCCCACGCGAAGCAGCGCACGGCCTGGATGGTGGAGGTGGCGGGGTCCTGCCGCTTGGTGGGGTCGAGCTTAGCGAGCATCTTGTCGCGGCGAAGCGCCGAGAGCCGCCCGACGAGGACCGCGGGCGCGACGACGGCGAAGATTTCACCGACGAGCGGCTCCTCGTCGGGGTGGGCGAGCAGGCGCGCCCAGGCGTCCGCGGTGAGCGCCGCCCTCGGCTTGATGAGCGCCGTCTCGCGATACTGGTTGAAGTGCGCACGCTCCGCCTCGTTCGCCTGATTCAGGTAGACGAGCGCCTGGGCAACGCACCACTTGCCGTCGATGTCGCCCTTCTTGTCGTAGACGCGGTACATGAGGTGCAGCGCGGCCTCGTCGCGAGGATCGTGGCGCAAGCGACGCTGGAGCTCGAGGGGGTCGTCCTCGGGGACCTCCTTGGTCGTCGACGCGACGTCGGACAGGTCCACCTCCACGGCCACGTTGTTGCGCGCCTCGGTGAGCTGCTTTTCCAGCTCGGCCACGCGGCCCTCGAGGAACGTGATGCGGCGCTGCAGCGCGAGCGAACGCTGGTCGGTCGGCGGCTCGATCGCCTGGAGCGACCCCCGCGGCCCCTCTTTGTCCTCCTCGCTCTCGTAGAGCTCTTTGATGACGACCTGGTGGCGCGCCTCGTAGGCGGCCTGGAGCGCCTGCTCGAGCTTGCGCAGCCGAGCCTTGTCGAGGCCGAGCGAGTCCGCCATCTTGTCGAGCTGCTGGCGCTCTTCCTGGGTGATGATCCCGTCCTCGATGACCTCGGCGAAGAGCTCCTCGTACATCATCTCGAGCTTGCCGAGGCGGACGTTTCCGGCGGCTTCGCCGTGCTCGAACGATGCAGAGTGCGAAAAGTCTTGGTCGCTCATAGGGGCCGAGTCTCGCAAGTTGTCAGCTGCACGGCAACGCTCGTTCGTCGCCTCCTGGGGATTTCGCCGGCCCGACGCCGGGTAGGCGGGAGACCGAAAACCGGGGGTGCCAGCGGCGGTTTTGGGATTCCTCGGGCCGTGCGTGTACAATGTCCGCTGTGCAAGCCAATGCCGGAGAGGCGCCGAACGGGACGTTCGAGCGCGTAGCCGTCGTCCGGACAATCCCGGGCCGGAAACTGCCGCTTGCCATCGTCCATGCCTTCTCGGCGACGGGCGTGGAGCTCGCCGTCCAGGAGAGGTACGCCACGAGCCCCACGGGGCTCGACGCGGCGGACCTGGACATCCTCGAGCAGGACGCGCGCCGCGCCATGGCGCTCCACCACCCGAACATGGCCGCCGTGCGGGACGTCGCTCGCGAAGGGGAAGAGGTGTCGGTCGTCTCGGAGTTCGTCGAGGGCGAGGTCCTCGAGGAGCTGCGGCGCCTCGGCGCGACGGGCACGTCGTTCTCGATCGAGGTGGGCGTCCGCATCGTGGTCGACGTGCTCAGCGCTCTCAACGGGCTGCACACCCTCGGCGAGCCGGGCCTCGCGCACGGCGAGGTGACGACGCACAACGTCCTCGTCGGTTACGACGGGGCCACCCGCCTGCTGCGCCCGTATCGAGGGCGCGTCGCCGGCAAGGTGGCCGAGACGGACTGGTTCGGCTACGCCGCCCCCGAGGTGCTCAAGGGCCAACCGCCGGATGCTCGCGCCGACCTGTTCAGCGTGGGCGTGCTGTTGTGGGAGACGTTGACCAAGCGCCGGCTCTTCCCGAACGCGACCCGCGAAGGGCGGACGTCGCGCAGCGTCCCCATCGGCAAGGCGTCGCCACCGCCCGACGCCAGCTGGGCCGCGCCGCTCGCCGCCGTCGCCGAGCGCGCGCTCGCGAGCGATCCGCAGGCGCGCTACGCGAGCGCGGCCGAGATGGCCGCTGCCGTGCGTCTCGCCGTGCGATCCAAGCTGGCGATGCCGCCGCGCGTCGCCGCCGTCGTCGACAAGCTCGCCGGCGAGCGCATCGTGCAACGTCGCGTATCGCTCGCCCTGCCCGAGACGCCCACGAGGCCGTCCGCCCCTTCTCGCCCGCCGGTCTCGAACGAGGCGGCGCGTGTGCTCGAGGCCATGCGGCCGCCGTCTCGGCCGCCCACTCCGAGCCCCGGCCCGGTCATCGTGCCCGCGGTTCCCAAGGCGCCCGCCGTCCCCAGCATCGAGGCTCGCGAAGCCAAGTTCCACGTCGCCAAGCCCGACCTGCACGCGAAGCCCCGACCCGCGGCGCCGCCCCTCAAGCTCTCCGAGCCGAAGGCTCCGGCGCCCAAGGCTTTGGCCACGCCGATCGCGCCCGCGACGGCGCCGAAGGCCTCTGCCGCGCCGATCGCGGCGCCCCCGGCGCCCCACGCCGGCGAGCCGACGCCCATCTCGCTGGACAGCGCGCTGCTGAGCGCCGCCGAGTCGAGCCCCGCGTTCGGCATCGAGCCTCCGACCGTCCCGAGGAAACCGAAGCCGGAGGACCTGGAAGTGGTCGCTCCGCCCGCCGACCTCCTCGACGCTGCGAAGGCATTCGAGGTGAGCTTCCCGGCCCCGCGCGAGCCCGCCAAGCCCGCGGCGCGCGAGCCGGTCAAGCCTGCCCCGAGCGGACCGATCAAGCCCGCGGCGCGCGAGCCGGCGAAGCCCGCCCCGAGCGAGCCGGCGAAGCCCGCGGCGAAGCCCGCCGTGAGCGAGCCCGCCAAGGCTGCCCCGAGCGAGCGGCCCGCGCCCTTGGTCGACCCCAGCGTCATCACCTCGCCGGTGGCGCTGGAAGAACCGCCGGGCGCTCCCCAGCCGACCGCCACGTCGCTCGCGCCCGCCGGGATCGGCGCGCAGCGAGGCAAGCGAGTCTTGATTGGCGTCGGCGCGGTCTGCCTCTTGCTGCTGCTCGGTGCCGGCATCCGGTTCCTCGTGGTGGGGAAGGGGGATACGGCGTCGCCCGTGCCGACCGAGACCGCGCGCCGGCCGCAGCCCTCGGTCACCGCGACCGCGCCCGCCGCGCCGCCCGCGACCGCGCCGACCGTCACGGCGGAGCCTTCCGCGACCGAGCCCGCTCCCGAGGATTCCGCCGCACCGTCCCCCAGCGCATCGCCTACGCCGGTGCCCGACGGCTCCTCACGCCGCCGTCACCCCAAACCACGTCCCACCTACGACCCCATGGGAATCTGAGATGAGGCTTCGATCCATCACCGCGGCGCTCGTCGCTTCCGCGCTCATCGGGCTCGCCCCCGTCGCCCGCGCGACCGGCGTCGATCCCGCGGTCGCCACCGCCGTCCAGCGAGAGCAGGCCCAGGCCCACTTCCTCAAGGGCAAGGAGCTCTTCGACAAGAACGACTTCGCCGGCGCGCTCGACGAGTTTCGCGCCTCGATCGAGATCGTCGCGAGCCCCAACGCGCGGCTCTACGTCGCACGCTCGCAGCGCGAGCTCGGCAACCTGGTCGAGGCCTACGTGGAGTTCGGTCGGACCGCGGCCGAGGCGAAGGAGCACGAGCGAGAGGACGGACGCTACGGCAAGGCGGCCGAAGCCGCGCTCGCCGAGCGGGACGCCATCGCGCCGAAGATCGGCTTCGTGGTGCTCGCGGTGAAGAACACGAACGACACCACGAACATCAACGTCGGGGGCAGCCAGCTGCTCCGCGCGGGTTGGAACGACCCCGTGCCGGTCAAGCCGGGCACCGTCGACGTGGAGGCGGTCACGCCCGGCGTGTTGCCTGTTCGCAAGACCCTCAACGTGAGCGCCGGCCAGAAGGTGCGGCTCGACCTGGACGCGGGCGCTCCTGCTACGCCCGCGGCCGGCAGCGGCAGTCCCGGGGGAGGCGCGGAGGCCGGCGTGACGGCGCCGAGCCATCACCCCCACGCGTGGATGCTCCCTGCCGCCATCGTGGGAGCCGGCATCGGAGTCGCCGGCATGCTCACCTTCACCATCGCCGGGATCGCGTCCAACAACACCTACTCGGATCTCAGGGCGAACTGCGGCACAGGCCCTTGCCCCGCGTCGTACGCGAACGAGGTTTCGCGCGGCAAGGCGCAGCAGGCGGTCGCCAACGTGGGCCTCGTATTCGGCATCCTCGGCGTGGCCGCCGGGGCGACGCTGTTCGTCATGTGGCTGCTCCCGCCGTCTCACACGAGCAACGCAGCGGCCTCGTTGGTCGTGGGCCCCGGCTCGCTGGGCGTGCGCGGCACGTTCTGAAGTCGGGCTCGCCCTGCGCCGCCGCGGGCGCTAGTCTTCGTGGATGTACCGCAGCGGCGAGCTCCACCGCGAGTTCGGCATGCGCGGCGGACCGTACGCCGGAGGCCGGCTCGCCCTCGCCAAGCGCACGTTGCCCTCCCGCACGCGGCAGCGCCTCAGCGCGGCCCTCCTCGGAGAGGGACCGGCGTCGCCCATCGCCTCGGAGTGCTCGGCCCGACCCTCCCGCGCGCTGAACGTTCTCGGTATCGCGACGGGCGCCGTGGGCCTCTTCGTGCTCGGTGGCTGGGGCTTCGGGATCCTCGGCGACGCATGGGCGATTCAGCCGCGGTCCGTGGTGTGGGCCTACGGCGCGCTGCTCGCGCTGCTCGTCTCGTCCGTCCACAAGCTCGTTCGGAGTGTCCGCAGCGAAGGCCTGGTGCCCCTGCCCGACGGCCGCTACTTGCTGCCGTACGATCTCGTCGAGATCGAGGGGGAATCCGTCACGATTCACCCCTTCGGTGACGCTCGGCAGGTCAGGGTCGACCAGGCGAGCGGCACCGTGCGAATCCTCTACGCGGACGGCTGGCTCCGCGTCGTGGGCGCGCGATGGGTGACCGGCGGTCCGAGCGCGTGGTCGCGCCTGCTCTCGGCGCAGCACGACGTCGAGGAGGCGACCCACGCCGGCGCGCCGCTCGCGGCCGATCCGCTCGCGGAGCTCCGCGATGCGTCCGGATGGACGGTGGCGGCCGCCACCCGGCTCGCGGTCGCCGCGCCGCGCACCCGGAGGCCGGCGTCCGCGTCCGTGGCCTTCGCCGCCGTGGTCGCGCTCTCTTGCCTCGCCGCGCCGGCGGCCCTGGCCCTGCGCAATCGCGCCAGCGACGACGCCACGTTCGCCGCGGCGGCCGACGCCGGCGGCTACCGGATGTACCTGCGCGGCGGTGGCGCGCGCCACGGGGCCGCGGTGCGCGAGACGCTCCTGCCGCGCGCCGCCCTCGACGAGGCCGAGCAGCGCGGCGATTTCCGCTCGCTCCGAGCCTTCCTCGGCGAGTTCCCGTCGTCCAGGTTCGACGCCGAGGCGCGCGCGCGGTTCCACGAGGCGTGCCTCACGGAGCTGTCCCGCCAGTCGCTCGAGCTGACCCGCAGCTTCGACGCGCGCAACCCCGACTGCCACCTCGGCGCCGCCGTCGACGAGCGGCTCCACCAGGCCTACGAGGAGCGCTACGAGGAGGCGACCGAGCGCGGGTTCAACAGCCTGCGCAGCTACATCCGGACCGTGCCGGACGATCCCTTCTTCCGCGACCGCGCCACGGCCAAGCTCGCCGAGCTTTACCAGGGCGAGCGGCACAAGGTGGAGAGCGCCGTCCAGCGAGCGGAGCTCCGCGAGGTGCTCCTGAGCATCGCCGGGCGCGCGCAGCGCGACGAGATCCCGGGCGAGCTCTACGTGCCGGTCACCGTCGCGGACGACTTCGCCGGTTCGCCCGTCCCACGCAAGCAAACCAAGCGAAGCGTCCTGGCGGGCTTCGACGCCGCGCTCCACGAGGTGCTCGACGGCGCGCTCGTGGCCATCTACCACGCGACGAACGTCGCGCCGGCCGATCTCGCGCGCGCCCACACGCTGCGCATCGTCATCTGGCCCGTCCCCGACGACGAGAGCGGCGCGGTGCTCGTTCGCTACGAGCTCGCGACCGGCACGCGGACGGTCGCCAAGTGGACGCGCACGGTGCTCCAGGGCTCGGTCCCCGAGTCGTTCGGGGCCGATCTCGCGCGGGGCGCGATGACGCTCTGAAGGGCTGCCGACTGAGCCGAGGAAAAATCTCGCCGCCCCCCCGGCGCTGCCGCTATTGCTGGGTCGATGAAGCCCTTCACCGCGTTCGCCGCCGTCGTCCTCGCCGCGTCGTTCGTGCCCCGCGACGCCCGCGCGACGGAGGAGGGGATCGTCAAGGCGGAGGGCCAGCACCCGGACTACGTCGTCGAGCTCGACGTCCACGGCGTCTTCGCGATCGGGCCCACGCTGGGCCGCTACGACGTCGTCGGGTTCGGCCCCGGCGCCCACGCCAACATCAACCTGCTGAAGGACGGCTTCATCGCGGGCCTCAACGACAGCGTCGCGATTGGCGTCGGCGCGGCGCTCGTCTTCGACGCGCTCGGCGGCGACGTGCGCCTCGTCACGCCGGTGGTGCTGCAGTGGAACTTCTGGCTCACCCCGCACTGGAGCGTCTTCGGCGAGCCGGGCGTCGCCGTCGAGTTTCCCATGAGCACGTGGCGTGGGAACGAGCCGGTCTACTTCTCGCCCGTGCTCGACGTCGGCGGGCGCTACAATTTCAACGACCACGTCGCGTTCGTCGTCCGGCTCGGCTTCCCGGTGTCGACGGTGGGCGTCTCGTTCTTCATGTAGTCTACACGCGTTCGAGCAGGCCGGCGGCGCCCATGCCGCCGCCGATGCACATCGTCACGATGGCGCGCTTGGCCTTGCGCCGCGCGAGCTCGTGCAGGGCGGTGGCGACGAGCTTGGCGCCCGTGCACCCGAGCGGGTGCCCGAGGGCGATGGCGCCGCCGTTGACGTTGAGCTTCTCGGCCGGGATGCCCAGCTCGCGTCCGCAGTAGACCGACTGGCTCGCGAAGGCCTCGTTCATCTCGACCAGATCGATGTCCGCGAGCGTGAGCTTGGTCTTGGCG
>DATIQP010000318.1:0-3979 GCA_035470765.1 Polyangiaceae bacterium
GAGTGATCGTCGCCGAGGGGCGTCTGCGTGAGGTCGTGCGCGTCGCTCACCGAGAGCGGGTGGCCCTCGGGCGACAGGCGGACGCGCACGCGCCACACGTCGCGCGGCTGGACCACGCCGTGCGTGGCGCGGCCGATCGCCGCGGCGAGCGACGCCGGATCGTTGTCCGGCACGGGGCCTCCCAGCGCCGCCGTGACCATCGCCAGCCCGCCCGCGAAGGCCATCACGCGCCAGGCCGGGCCGATGGACCGCACCAGGCGCAGCGCGAGCGGCTGGCTGGATTCGGCCGCGGCTGCGCGCGGAAGAGGGAGGGTGCTCACGTGGAATGGACCTACGACGAACGAACGCGCGAGAGGCCGCGTCCCATCCGCTTAACGGTGCGCGCGCGGAGGGTCAAGATCGCGTCGGTTTTTTGGCCCGCTGGCGATCTGATCCGTAAAAGCCTTCTCATGCGCGCCATCTACCCTGCCGTCGGGGCTTGCGCCTTGTGCGCCGTCGTGTCCACCGGCTGCATCGAGACCATGCTCACCAACGGCGAGATCGCCTCCACGCGCGAGGCAGCGGCCTCGTTCGACACCCTCGGCGACTACGAGCTCGCCAAGGTCTCCACGCAGGCCGGGCTCGCCCAGTTCGAGGGCATGCACCGCATCGCGCCGACCAACGACGACGCGCTGTATCTGCTCGTCAACGGTTGGGGAGGCTACGGCTGGGGGTTTCTCGAGGACGAGGTGGAGGAGGCCCAGATGCGCGGCGACGACGCGGGCGCCGAGTACGCGAAGAAGCGCGCGAAGATGGCGTACGACCGTGCGATCTTCTACGGGCTCGAGCTGCTCTCCCACACGGACAAGGGCTTCGACGCCGCGAAGAAGAACGACGCCACGCTCGCGAAGTGGCTGAAGCAGAACTTCGAGTCGAAGGCCGACGCCGAGAACCTGTTCTGGGTCGCGTACGCCTGGATGAGCCGCGTGAACCTGCTGCAGGACGATCCGGCGATGGTGGCCGACCTCTACATCGGCGTGGACATGATGCAGCGCTCGTTCGAGCTGGAGCCCACGTACTACGGCTCGAGCCCGATGGTGGCGATGGCGGCGTACCACGGCCGCACCGCGGACGCCGAGGTCGCCGAGGCACGCAAGCTGTTCGAGCAGGCGCTGGTCAACACCAAGCGCGGCGCGCTCACCGTGCAGCTCACGTACGCGCAGTTCGCCTGCACCGTCGCCGACAAGGGTCTCTACACCAAGCTCGTCGACGAGATCCTGGCGGCGGACGACCCGGATCCCAACCAGCGCCTGAACAACACCATCGCGAAACGACGCGCCGCGCGCATGAAATCCCCCAAGCGGATGCTCGACTGCGGCTTCCCGTGAGGGCGGAGCCGCCGCGTCTTCGCAGGCGCGTGCGTTTGGACTAACTTCGGACCATGCGACAGAAGCTCCTCTGGGGTTTGGTTCTCGCGGCTTCGTTCGCCGTCCTCCCGAGCGCGGCGCAGGCCGACCCGGTCGTCCTGAAATTCGGGACGCTCGCGCCGCCGGAGTCGCCGTGGGGCCGAGTCTTCAAGGTGTGGGCGCGCGCGACCGACGAGCGCTCGCACGGCGCCGTGCAGATCCAGTTCTTCTGGAACGGCACGCAGGGCGACGAGACGGCGATGGTCGGCAAGATGCGCACGGGCCAGCTCGACGGGGCAGCCATCACGGCGGTCGGCCTCGGGCAGATCTACAAGCAGTCGATCCTCTTCCAGCTTCCGGGGCTCTTCTCGAGCTGGGCGAAGCTCGACGCCGCGCGCAACGGCCTGCGGTCGCAGATGGATCCGGAGTTCGAGCGCCAGGGGTTCAAGGTCATCGGCTGGGGCGACGTGGGCACGGGGCGCTTCATGTCGGCCGGTTACGACGTGAAGACGCCGAACGATCTGAAGCACAAGGCCGCCTTCTACGACCCGAGCGATCCGGTCGATCCGATGTTCTACTCGGTGCTCGGCGACGTCACGCCCAAGGGGATGTCGATCCCGGAGGTGCTCCCGGCGCTGACCTCGAGCACGATCACCGTGGTGAACGTGCCCCCGCTCGTGGCCGAGCAGCTGCAGTGGGCCTCGCGGCTCGATCACATCGACACCCTGCCGACGCACTTCGAGGTCGGCGCGCTGGTCGCGTCGAGCTCCAAGGTCAACGCGCTCCCCGCGGATGCGCGAAGCGCCCTGCTCGACACCGGCCGCGTCGCCGGCGAGGCGCTGACCGCCAACATCCGGCGCGAGGACGACCTCGCGCTCGCCCGGCGCCGGCAACGCATGGCGGTCCACGAGCCAAGCGCGGCCGAGGTCGCGCAGTGGAACAAGCTCTTCGCCGACACGCGCGCGCGCCTCCGCGGCACCACGTTCACGGCGGCGCTGGTCGACGAGGCTGCCCGGCTGGGCAACTGAGACGTGTCTCGCTCCAAGTCGAATGCGCTCTACGCCGCGCTCGCGGTGATCGCCGCGCTGTTGGTCCTCGGCGGCCTCGCGCTCTTCTACGTCGCCTGGCGCGGCGTGCAGATGCTGAAGTCCGAGGCGGCGCACGTGGCGACCGTGATGACGGGCGACGCCGCCGCGCTCGCGGGCAAGAGCGACTACGTGGGCAGCTGGTCGGGCGGCGGCATCACGCTCGACGTCGAGCCGTCGGGTCACGTGGACTACGAGCGCAAGGAGGCGCACCAGAGCGAGGACTTGCACGGCTCGCTCTCGTTCGACGGCCCGGACATGGTCATCGACGTCCTCGTGACGAAGAAGAAGCTCCACGTCGACAAGCCACCCCACAAGACAAGTACGGGCTGGTCGATGACCCTCGACGGCGTCGAGCTCTCACGCCCATGAGCCGGGGCCCGAGCTAGTGTTCTCGCGGAGGAGCGCGCACGACCCGTCGCCCAACGCGCTCGCGCAGGCGCTCGCCGCGCGCCGCGCCGCCGAAGCCTCCGTCCTCGACCTCACCGAGTCGAACCCCACCCGCGCCGGCATCCCGTACGACGAGCAGGCGATCCTGCGCGCGATCGCCAAGAAGGAGGCGCTGCGTTACCAGCCCGAGCCGTTCGGGCTCCGCTCGGCGCGTGAAGCGGTGGCGCGCGAGCACGGCTTCGACGTAGAGAGGGTGGTGCTGACGGCAAGCACGAGCGAGGCGTACGGCTTCCTCTTCAAGCTGCTCTGCGATCCGGGCGACGAGGTCCTCGCGCCCGCACCGAGCTACCCGCTGTTCGACCAGCTCGCCACCTTCGACGGCGTCGCGCTCCGTCCCTATCGCGTCGCCTACGACGGCGCGTGGCACGTGGACCTCGCGAGCGTGCGGGCGGCCATCGGACCGCGCACCCGCGCCATCCTGGCGGTGAGCCCGAACAACCCGACGGGGTCGTTCCTGTCGAAGGACGAGCTCGGCGCGCTCCGCGCGACGGGTCTGGCCGTCGTGTGCGACGAGGTATTTGCATCCTACACACTTCGTCCCGACGCCGCCGGCCGGCGCGTCGAGTGCGCGGCGCGCCAGGCCGGCGAGGGCCTCGTATTCTCGCTCGGCGGGCTCTCGAAGCTCGCGGCGCTACCCCAGATGAAGCTGGCGTGGATGCTCGTCGGGGGTGAGGCGCGCGCCGCCGGCGAGGCGCTGACCAGGCTGGCCTGGATCGCCGACGGCTACCTGTCCGTCGGCACCCCGGTCCAGCACGCGCTGCCCGAGCTGCTCGCCGCGCGCGCGAGCGCGCACGACGCCATCTCCGCGCGCACGCGGCGCAACCTCGCGGCGCTCGCGAGCGCCGCCCGGGGCAGCGCGGTCACCCTCCTCGACGTGGAGGGCGGCTGGTACGCGACGCTGCACCTGCCGTCGGTCGAGCCCGAGATGACGACCTGCCTGCGCGCGCTCGATCTCGGCGTGTACGTCCACCCCGGAGCGTTCTTCGGCTTCGAGCGCGAGGCGTTCCTGGTCGTGAGCCTGCTCACGCCGGAAGCCGTCTTCGACGAGGGCGTCTCGCT
>DATIQP010000319.1:0-9833 GCA_035470765.1 Polyangiaceae bacterium
ACCTGAGCCTCGAGCCGGGCAAGCACTCGAACGTCGACTTCGTCGCCGACAAGCCGGGCGTCTTCCCGATGTACTGCACGGAGTTCTGCTCCGCGCTGCACCTGGAGATGGCCGGCTACTTCCTGGTGGAGCCTAAGTGACGCGAGGCCACGTCGTGTTCATCCTCGCGGCCGTCGCGTGCACGCGGCGAGGGGCGATGAGCGAAGCGCCCCCGCCGCAGTTCACGCCGGACCGGCCGGCGTCGTGCCTCGTCGTCTCACCGGGTGAGCCGGTGCAGAAGGCGATCGACGCCGCGCCGGACCGGGCCGCGCTCTGTCTGTCTCCGGGTACGTACTCGGGGCCGCTCCAGCTCTCGCGCGGCGTGGTCCTCTGGGGGCCGCGCGACGCCGTCGTGCGTTCCAGCGGCGAGGGCACGACCGTCTCGCTCACGGGCCCGGGCCCGCGGCTGCTGGGGTTGACGGTCGACGGCAGCGGCGACCGCTTCGACAAGGTCGACGCCGCCGTGCGCGTCGAAGCCGCCGAGGACGCGCAGATCGAGGGCGTGCGCGTCGTGCACTCGGCCTTCGGCATCATCGTCGAACGTTCGCGACGCGTCGCCGTGCGCGCGAACGAGATCGTGGGGAACCGCCAGCTCACCCTCGGCATGCGCGGTGACGCGATCCGTCTCTGGGAGACGCGGGATTCGGTCGTCGAGGGCAACGACGTGCACGACAGCCGCGACGTGGTGATCTGGTTCTCGCCGCACAACCGCGTCGAGAACAACCGCATCGACGGGAGCCGCTACGGGACGCACCTCATGTACAGCAGCGACGCGGTCGTCGCGCGGAATCGCTACGTCCGCGACGAGGTCGGCGTCTTCGTGATGTACAGCCGCAACGTCGACGTCGACCACAACCTGGCCGCGGACGAGGGGTCCTCCGCCGGGATGGGGCTCGGCCTCAAGGAGTCGGGCAACGTCCACGCCCACGGGAACATGTTCATCCACGACTCCGTGGGCCTCTACGTGGACAATTCGCCCTTCGAGCCGGAGGACGTCGACGACTTCGAGAGCAACGTCTTCCGCCTCGACGGCACCGGGGTGATCTTTCACTCCACGCCACACCGCACGAGCTTCCGGAGCTGCAGCTTCCGCGACAACAGCGCGCAGGTCCGCGTCGACGGCGGCGGTGACGCGCTCGGCGTCGTCTGGGACGGCAACGACTGGGACGACTACTCCGGCTACGACCTGAACGGCGACGGCGTGGGCGACGTCCCCTACACCCTGCGCAGCCTCTCGGCGGACCTGCTCGACGCCCACCCCAACCTCGCGTTCTTCGCGGGCGCGCCGACGCTCGCGCTCGTCGAGGCGGCGGGCCGCGCGCTCCCGCTCTTCGAGCCGCGGACGATCCTGCGCGACGCGCACCCTCGCATGGCCCCGCTCCCTCTCGGAGGGCTCGATGCGGATTGAGCTGCGCGGCGTCACGAAGCGGTTCGGCGAGGTCTTCGCGCTGCGCGATCTCACGCTCGACGTGCCGTCGGGCGCGCAGGTCGCCCTCGTCGGACCGAACGGCTCGGGCAAGTCGACGCTCCTGCGCGTCCTCATGGGCCTGATGCGCGCGGAGGGGCGCATTCGCCTCGACGGGCTCGACCCGCTCGCCGATCGCGCCCTTTTGGCGCCTCGAATCGCGTACGTCCCACAGATCTCGCCGCAGCTCGCCGCGCCCGTCCGAGAGGTGGTGCGCGCGATCGCCGACGTGCGCGGGATCGACGCGTCGGCGTTCCACGAGGCGGCCTCGCGCCTCGACCTCGATCTCGAGGGCCTCCAAGATCGCTCCTTCCGCGGCCTGTCGGGAGGGACGCGCCACAAGCTCCTGCTCTCCATCGCGCTCGCTTCGCCGGTCTCGCTGCTCGTGCTCGACGAGCCGACCGCGAGCCTCGACGCCGACACGCGAGAGCGGTTCCTGCACGCGTGCGCCGACACCATGGCGAAGGCCACGTTGGTCCTCTGCTCGCACCGCATCGAGGAGATGCGCCACCTGGTCACGCACGTCGTCGCCCTCCGCGAAGGAACTCTCGCCTACGACGGCCCCGCCGCCGACTACCTCGAGCAGAAAGCGCTCTCGATGCTGCAGGTGTGCGTCGCCAGCGACGAGCAGGGCTCGTGGCTGGCGGGGCGCGGCTTCAGCCACGGCGCCGACGGCTGGTGGGCGCGCACCGTCACGCATCAGGAGAAGGTCTCGCTGCTGCCCGAGCTCGCGACGCGCTTCGGCTCGGGCCTGCGCGACGTTCAGATCCACGAGGTCGAGCGCGTCGATGCCGGAGACGTCGGCACCCGCCACCAGGCAGGCCCTCATGCGTAAGTGGCTCGTCCGCGCGCTCGCCCTGCTCGCGTTCACCGCGCTCGTGGTGGGGCTCGCGCTGCTCGTCATGAGGCTGCAGCGGCCACCCGCCGGCCCGGTCGACATCGCGTGGGATCGCGAGCCGTGCGCGCAGTGCCGCATGCTCATCGGCGACCCCGCGTTCGCCGCTCAGATCCAGACGACCGACGGGCGCATCCTCGATTTCGACGACCCGGGCTGCTTGCTCAAGTACGAGGCCGAGCGCAAGCCCGCGGTGCGCGCGACCTACTTCCGGCAGGTGAATGCGGCCGGGTGGCTCCCGGGGGATCGTGTGGCGTTCCTGCCGGTGCCGCACTCGCCGATGGGATACGACCTCGGCGCGGTGCCGCTCGGAACGCCGGGCGCGATCTCGATCGACGAGGCGCGGGCGCGGGTGCTCGGGCCAGCGCCTCGCGCCGAACGGCAAGGAGCGGAGCCCCATGGCGCGCCGTAGCAGCCTCGTCGCCGTCGCGCGGCTCGACTTCGCGGAGGTGCTTCGCTCGCGCTGGCTCGTCTTCTGCTTCGGCGTCTACGCCCTCGTCGCGGGCGTCTTCACGATCGTAGGACTCCGCGAGTCGACCGTGCTCGGCTTCACCGGAATGAGCCGCGTGCTGCTCTCGTTCATCCACGTCCTTCTGCTGGTGCTGCCGCTGCTCGCGCTCACCGCGACGGCCCAGGCGATCGGGCGCGCGCGCGACGACGGGGCGCTCGAGCTGCTGCTCGCGCAGCCCATCTCGCGCACTGCCTACTTTGGCGCGGTCGCGGTCGTGCGCTACCTCGCCCTGCTGGTCCCGCTGATCATCCTGCTCGGGGTGATGGCGGCCGCGACGGGGCTCGTCTTCGGGGAGGAGATCCCGTGGGGGTTCGTCGCGCGCACGCTCGTGCTCAGCGCAACGCTGCTGTGGGCCTTCGTCGGGCTGGGGCTCCTCGTCGCGGCCTTCGTCCGCGATCCGGCGAAGGCGACCGTCTGGGCTTTGCTGCTCTGGGCGCTCGGCGTCGCGCTGCTCGACTTCGCCCTCATCGCGCTCATGCTGGCGTGGCGTCTCAACGCGCCCGCCGTCTTCTTGCTCGCCGCGCTCAACCCGGTCGAGTCGGCCCGGGTCGCGCTGCTCTCCACCGCCCAGCCCGATCTCGGCGTGCTCGGGCCCGTGGGCTTCTTTCTCTCGACGCGCGTGGGTCCGCGCGCGCTCTTCGGGATCGGCGTCGCGTGGCCGGCGGTCCTCGGGTCCGCCGTCTTCGCGATCGCCCTTCGGCGATTCCGGCGCGCGGACGTCATTTGATGGAGGAGTCCCATGAAAGGTCGCATGCAGCGGTTCTATGACTCACTCGCCAGGCCCCTGAACGGACGCGAGCGCCTTGCAGTCGCGCTCCTCGTCATCCCGCTCCTCTTGAGCTTCTGGGTGCCGCTCTGGAGGATCAGCATGGAGGCCCCGCAGTATCCGGACGGGCTCTCGATGGACATCTACCCGCACACGATCGTCGGCGGTCACGATGGCAAGGACATCCGCGAGATCAACATCCTGAACCACTACATCGGCATGCTGCCGATCGACCGCACCCACCTCACCGATCTCGACTGGATGCCGTTCGCGATCGGCGTGCTCGTGCTGTTCGCGCTGCGCGTCGCGCTCATCGGCAACGGCCGCAGCCTCGTCGACCTGTTCGTCCTGACAGGCTACGTCTTCACGTTCGCGTTCGCGCGCTTCGTCTTCAAGCTCTGGACGTACGGGCACGACCTGAACCCCGACGCGCCCGTCAAGATTCCAGGGTTCATGCCGGTGCTCTTCGGGAGCAAGCAGCTCGCGAACTTCACCACGCACAGCTTCCCGCAGCTCGGCACGGCGTTCATCCTCGTGTTCATCTTGGGCGTGGGGGTGGTGACCGTCGTGCACTTCGTGTGGGGCGGCCGCGCCGCCAAGCGAGCGACGCCCACGACGCCTTCCGTCGACGTGGGGCACGAGCACGCCGCCTCGCCGGCCTGACCGGGAAAAAGAGGTATCTTCTCGTCCGTGGGCCTCTTCTCGAAGCTCCTCGGAAAGGGCAGCGCTCCTCCCCCCGCGCCGCCGCAGGCTCAGCCGCCCGCGCCGAAGCCCGCCCCGGTCGAGCCGACCGACGTCGAGCGCCTCGGCGCGGTCGCCCTGCCCGGCGGGCCGCCGCTCGATGAGGCGCTCGCCCTCTTCAAGCGGCTGCGCACCACCTCCGACGAGGGCGCCGCGGTCGAGGCGCTCGCCCACGCCCAGGCCGACCGCGGCCTGCCCGAGCCGCTGCTCGTCGCCGCGGCCTCCGCCATGGCCGACCGCGGCGACCCGGCCCGCGCGTTCGACGTCTTGCAAAATGCAACCTCCCCGGCGGCCCTGCTGCTCCGAGCCGATCTCGCCGCCGACCACGGCGACGTGCCGCGCGCGCTGTCGCTGGTCGAGCGCGTCCTGCTCCGCGAGATCGATCACCCGGGCGCGCTCGAGCGCCACCGTCGCTACCGCGCCGCGCTCGGCCTGGTCGAGGGGCGCCGGCCCGATCTGGCCACCAGCACCGTCGTGGCGGCCGAGCCCGACACCCCCTACCAGCTCCTGCGCGAGGTCGCGCGCGGCGGCGCGGGCGCGGTCTACGAGGCCGAGGATCGCGACCTCGGCCGGCGCGTCGCGCTCAAGGTCTACCACGAGCCCACGCGCGACCGCGATCAGCTGCTGCACGAGGTACGCGTCGCCGCCGAGCTTTCCGGACCAGGCGTCGTGCGCATCTTCGACGTCGACCCCGAGCACGGATGGATCGCGCTCGAGTGGGCGCCGCTCGGCGCGCTGCGAGAGAGGCTGCGCAGCGGCGATCTTCGCTCGCTGCTGCCCGTCGAGCGCTGGGCGCTGCCGCTCGCGCGCGCCCTCTCGCGCGTCCACGACGCCGGCTTCGTGCACCTCGACGTCAAGCCGGCCAACGTCCTCCTCCTCGCTCCCGACAACCCCGTCCTCGCCGACTTCGGCCTCGCGCGCCGGCTGGGCACGCCGAGCCCGCCGGGGAGCATGGGCTACGTCAGCCCCGAGCGCCTCGCCAAGCAGCCGGCCGACTTCAAGGACGACGTGTTCGGCTTCGGTCGCATCCTCGAGGACGTCCTCGACGCCGCCGCGCTCGCGGCGTCGGACAAGCCGGCCGCCGACGCGGCCGGAGCAGGCTTCCGCTCGCTCGCCCAGCTCTGTACCGGTCCGGCCGCCGCGCGCCCTGCTCACGCTCGCGACCTCGTCGTGCGCATCCAGGCGCTCCGAGAGTGTTCGTGATAGTAGATACGCGTTCAGCTTGACGGACGCCTCTAGCGGCTCCAAAGTACGACCCATGGCCCAGCAGACCTATGGCGACCTCGTCGCCGCCGCCCGCAAGGAGATCCGCGACGTCCCGGCCGCCGAGCTGAAGGCCCGGCTGGACGCGAAGGAAGCGCTCGTCCTGGTCGACGTCCGCGAGAAGGAGGAGTTCCGCGGAGGCTACCTCCCCGGCGCGGTCTCCGTGCCCCGCGGCTTCCTCGAGCAGAACATCGAGGCCCGCGTCCCCGACAAGAACACCCTCGTCGTCACCTACTGCGCGGGCGGGTCGCGCGCCTTCCTCGCCGCGGCGACGCTGCGCCAGTTCGGCTACGCCAACGTCGAGTGCTTCGGCGCCGGCTTCCCCCGCTGGAAGGACAGCGGCTTCCCCGTCGAGCAGCCGCCCAAGCTGACCGAGGCGCAGCGAGACCGCTACTCGCGCCACCTGCTGTTGCCCGAGGTGGGCGAGGCCGGGCAGGTGAAGCTGCTCAAGTCGAAGGTGCTGTTGCTCGGCGCCGGCGGGCTCGGCTCTCCGGCTGCGCTCTACCTCGCCGCGGCCGGCGTGGGCACGCTCGGCGTCGTCGACGCGGACGTGGTCGACGCGTCGAACCTGCAGCGGCAGATCCTCCACGCGACGAGCCGCGTCGGCATGCCGAAGGTCGAGAGCGCCGCGAGGGCCATCTCGGATCTGAACCCGGACGTGAAGGTCGTCCAGCACGCCGAGCGCCTCACGAGCGAGAACGTCGAGCGGCTCTTCGCCGACTACGACCTCGTCGTCGACGGCACCGACAATTTCCCTACGCGCTACCTCGTCAACGACGCGAGCGTCTTCCTCGGCAAGCCCGTCGTCCACGGCTCGATCTTCCGCTTCGACGGGCAGGTGACCACGTTCGTCCCGAAGAAGGCCGCCGGCAAGTTCACCGCGCCCGAGAGCCCCTGCTATCGCTGCCTTTATCCGGAGCCGCCGCCGCCTCACCTCGCGCCGAGCTGTCAGGAGGCCGGCGTGCTCGGGATCTTGTGCGGCATCATCGGCACCATCCAGGCCACCGAAGCCATCAAGCTCATTCTGGGCAAGGGCGACGTCCTCTCCGGGCGCCTGCTCGCCTACGACAGCCTGAAGATGCGCTTCTCCGAGCTGCGCCTGCGCAAGGACAAGACCTGCCCGGTCTGCGGCACCGCGCCCAAGATCACGAGCTACGTCGACTACGAGGGCTTCTGCGCCATCGGGACGTGAGCGCACGGCCTGTGGAAAACTCCCCATAAAGTTGCACAAAGCTGGTCCTCCGGGGGCAACGAACTCCTAGAATTCCCGTCGATCCTCGGGATCGAAACGCGGAGGACTCCATGCTCAAGCGTGAACTGCTCGTCGTTGCCGCCCTGCTCGCCACCGGGTCCGTCGCCGCAGCGCAGCCCGCCGTCACCGTCGGCGTGGACGTCTCGCCCGAGGAGCGCGCCTACCAGTCGCGCACCGACGCGCGCCTCCGGGGGTGGCTGCACGAGGGCAACCGCGCCACCACCGACGAGGAGCGCGAGTTCGTCAAGGCGCACTGGGCTCGGGCCGCCAAGATCTGGCGCATTCGCCACCTCGCCGCCGAAGCCAAGGACACGGCCACCGTCGCCCGCTGCGACAGGCTGCTCGCCCGGGCCGACCAGATCCTCGAACAGCAGATCCGCCGCCTCAGCGAGCACGCGCCCGTCCTCACCGCTCCCCCCGTCGACGTCGAAATCACCACACCGCCGCCGCCGGTCCGGGTCGAGGTCCGGCCGCCGCCGCCGTCGCCGCACCATGTCTGGGTCCCTGGCTTCTGGGCGTGGCAGCACAATCGCCACGCGTGGGTCGGCGGTCACTGGGCCGAGCCGCCGCAGGACGGGATGACCTGGGAAGAGCCCAAGTGGGAGAATCGCGGCGGCCGCTGGGTCTTCGACGAGGGACGCTGGCACCCCGTCACGCCGCCCGCTCCCACCGTGGTCTACGAGCCCCCGCCGCCGCCCCCGCAAGAGGTCGTCGTGCAGGCGCCGCCGCCGCCCCCGCGGATCGAGGTCCGCCCGCCCGGCCCATCCAACGCGGTCTGGATCCCCGGCTACTGGCACTGGAACGGCCAGCGCCACGTGTGGGTCGGCGGCCGCTGGTCAGCCCCGCGCGGCGGCTTCCACTGGGAGCCGGACCGCTGGGAGAATACGCCCCATGGCTGGCGCCGCATCCCGGGCCACTGGCAGCGGTAGGTCCGCCGGAGGATCTACATCCAGAAGGACACGCCGATGTTGAAGAACTCGGGGAAGCCGAGCCGCATCGTCAGGGCGACCTTGTCGTTGAAGTGGTAGCGGCCCACGAACGACAGCGACGGCCAGATGGCCCAGTTGTGGCACCCCGGCCCGCCGCAGTACGTGTTGTAGTCGTAGAGGCCGAACCATGGGGTGATGCCCGGCTCGGCGGCGACGGACCACTTGTTGGTCAAGAAGAAGTTCCACTGCATCGCGACCGGCATGAACAGGTACCAGGGCGTGTAGTTGTAGACCCAGTCGGGGAACGGATAGAACGCGAAGTCGGCCCCGAAGCTGATCGCGACGTTGTTGTTGATCTTGGGGACGAAGCAGTTCTTGCAGAGGGGAATGGAGAAGCGCACCCCGGCGCCGAAGCCGACGGAGCCCGCCCCATAGAAGCCCCAGCCCAGGATGCCGTGGGGCTCGATGTCGACGTGGTAGTCCGGGTGGTTGCCCGGCTGCTTGATGATCGAGTCGGCTGCGGCCGGAGTGGAAACGGCCAGACCAACCAACAACGGGAGCAAAAAGCGCGACTTGAGCATTCGCTTCTCCTTGGGAGGAAACTTCCAACTTCGGTAGTGCGTGCTGCAGCCCGGATAGTAACGCTTTTTGGCTCGACCGGGCAGATTAGTGCGGCACACATCCGCGCCTAGGCGCGCACTCTTACTGCTAGTGGCGCGACTGGTCGTGGTTCATGGCCTCGACGAGGCGGCCGACCGCGGAGTCCTGAGCGCGCGCGGCCTCCTCCATGCGCTGCGCGGCCACGATGAGCTGTTCGCTCGAGTGGGCCTGCGTGCGCTGGCCGCTGGCGAGCTGAGCGACGAGCGCCGACATGCTCTCGATCGACGTGGTGATCTGGCGGCTGCCCTTCGCCTGCTCCTGGGAGCTGCGCTCGACGTGCTGCGAGATGAGCCGCATCTTGTCCGCGCTCTTCATGATCAGCTCGGTGCCGCGCGCCTGCTCCGCGGTCGCGGCGGCGATCTGCTGAACCGTCTCGGCGATGCGCCCGATGGCGTCGGTGACCTGCTTGGAGCCCTTGGCCTGCTCGACGGTCGCGCGGGCGATGGCGCGGACCATGTTCGTCGACTTCTGGCTCGACTCGAGGATCTTCTTGAGCGCCCGCTCGGCCTCGTTGGACACCTCGACGCCGCGGTCGACGTTGTGCGCGCCGCGCTCGACCGCCGAGATGGCGTTCTTGCTCTCGGCCTGAACGGTCTTGATGAGGTCGGTGATCTCGCGCGTGCTCGCGCCGGCGCGCTCGGCCAGGTCCTTGATCTCGTCGGCGACGACGGCGAAGCCCTTGCCTTGCTCGCCCGCCTGCGCCGCGATGATGGCGGCGTTGAGCGCGAGGAGGTTGGTCTGCTCGGCGACGTCGTCGATCACGTTGACGATCTGGCCGATGGCCTCGATGCGCGTGCCGAGGTTGGAGATGACCTGCACCGCCTCCTGGGAGCTCTCCTTGATGCGGTAGATCTCGCTGATCGTCTTGAGGATCGCCTCGGCGCCCTTCTCGGCGTCGAGCGCGACCTCCTCGGAGAGGCGCGCGGTCTCGTTGGCGTTCGACTGGACCTGGTCGATCGAGACGTCCATCTCGTTCATCGACGAGCTCGTCTCCTCGGCCGTCAGCGAGAGCGCGTCGACGTTCTTGGCGACTTCCTTGATCGAGTACGCCATCTCCTCGATCGAGCTCACCGTCTCGCGCACGCTGCCGGCGAGCTCGCCGATGTTCTCGGCGACCTCGTCGTGCGTCGCCGTCATCTCGAGGATCGACGAGCTCGACTCCTCCGCGCTGGAAGCGAGCGTCTCGGCGTGCTGCGACACCTCGCGGATGGAGTTGGCGAGCTCGCGGGCGACCCGGGCCGTCTCGTCCACGCTGCCGAGCTGCGACCCGATGCCGTCGCGGAGCCGGCGCACGACGTCCTCGAGCGAGTGG
>DATIQP010000320.1:0-3505 GCA_035470765.1 Polyangiaceae bacterium
GGGGCTCGTCGGCAAGCGGCTGGGAGCAGGAGCTGCAGCGCGCGCGAGCGAGGGGCATGGCCGGCCCCGAAGGTAGGCGCCCGGTGCGGAGGCCGCAAGCGCCGTGCGGACCGGCGGGTGCTAGAACGTGGCCGATGGACCGTTCGAAGCCGAGCCCGCTCCGGGACGAGCTGCTGCAGGCCGGCGAGGCCTTGCGAGCCGAGCTCGTGGCCGGGAACGACGGCATCGAGCTGGCCAGGGCTCGCGCGCGGATGCTCGACGCGACGCTGGCGCGGCACTTCGAGCGCACCTGCCAGAAGCTGGACGTTTCACCCGCGAAGGCGCCGATCGCGCTCGCCGCGGCGGGGAGCTATGGCCGCGGCGTGATGGCCCTGCACAGCGACGTCGACGTGAGGCTGCTCTCGTGCGGGCGCACCACGGCGGCGGCGCGAGCCCTGAGCGAGGCACTGCTCTATCCGCTCTGGGACGCGGGGCTCGACGTCGGTCACCAGCTCCTCGCGCAGAGAGAGGCGCTGGCGCTCGCGAAGGATGACCTGTCGACGGCGACGGCGCTGCTCGATCTGCGCGCGCTGGCGGGCGATGCGTCGGTGGTGCGCGCGCTGCGCGAGCGCTTCGTGTCGCGGCTGCGCGCGTCCAACGCCGGCTTCATGCGCGCATTGACGGCGGACACGAAGAGCCGGCACGAGCGCTTCGGCGACTCGGTGTACTTGCTCGAGCCCGACGTGAAGCTCGGGACCGGAGGCCTGCGCGACCTCGAGGTCGCGCGGTGGGCGGCGGCGTCTCGCGGCGCGCCGCAATCGCCGCGACCGTCCGACGCGCCGGAGCCGCTCGACCTCCTCGTGGAAGAGGGCGCGCTGGATCGACGGGAGCTCGACGCGGCGCTCGCCGCCGAGCGCTTCCTGTGGCGCGTGCGCAACCGGCTGCACGCGGGCGCTGCGCGGCGCTCCGATCGGCTTACGTTCGATGCGCAGGAGGCGCTGGCGGTGGCGATGGGCTACGGGCGCGAAGGGGAGCTCGACGCCGATCGGCGCGCCGAGGCGGCCGAGCGCTTCATGCAACAGCACTACGTGCACGCTCGCGCGATCACCCGCGTCGCGGAGCGGGCGCTGTCGTTCTGCGCGCCGAGACCTGCGCGCCGCGGCAAGGTCAAAGACCTCGGCGACGGTCTGCTGCTCCGCGACGGCGCGGTCGCCTTCGCGGACGCCGACGCGGTCTCGCGGGACCCTTCGCTCGCGCTGCGCGCCTACGCGGCCTGCTCGCGCCACGGCGCGCCGATCGAGGACGCGGCGCGGGACGCGATCGCACGCGCCGCCGCCGTGCCCGAGCTCGCGGAGGCGCTGCGCAAGGGCGAGCGCTCGGGGGAGCTCTTCGTCGAGCTGCTCTGCGAGGTGGAGGAGGCGCCAGTCGGCGGCGGGTCGATGGCGCGCGAGCTGCTCGACGTGGGGCTGCTCCTGGCGATGATCCCGGAGTTTCTGCCGGTAACGGGCCGAGTGCACCACGACGTCTACCACGTGCTCACCGTCGACGTGCACAGCGTCGCGGCGGTGGACTGCCTCCGGGCGCTCGCCCGCGGAGAGCTCTCCGCCGCCCAGCCGCTCGCGACGCGCCTCGGCGCCGAGATCGCGCGGCCGCGGCCGCTGTTCGTCGCGACGCTGCTCCACGACATCGGCAAGGGCCACCCGGGCAAGGACGGCTCTCGCAAGAACCACTCCGAGAGCGGCGCCGACCTCTGCGACGCCGTGCTGCCGCGGCTTGGCTTGCGATCCGACGAAGTGGCCGACGCTCGTTCGCTGGTGCTCCACCACCTGGCGATGTATCACCTCGCCACGCGGCGCGATCTCGACGACCCGGGGACCGTCGACGAGCTGTGCCGGATCGTGCGCGGGCGCGAAGGTTTGCGCGACCTCTACCTCCTGACCGTGGCCGACATCAGCACGACGTCGCCCGCCGCGATGACGTCCTGGAAGGCGCACATGCTCGAGGAGCTGTACCTGCGCGCCGACGCGAAGCTGGCCGGAGCGCCGACGCGCGTCGACGAGGAGCGCGTCGAGGCGGTCCGCGTCGAGGCCCGAACGTGCTGGCCCGAGGGCACGGCCGCGATCGACGCGTTCGTGACGTCCATGCCCATGCGCTACCTGCTCGCCACGCCGGCCGCGTCGATCGCGATGCACGCGCGGCTCGCGCAGGAGCGGAAAGGGCGGGCGGCGGTGGTGGGCGTCGGCCCGGCGCGCGAGTCGCGCCCCGACCGCGAGCTGTTGGTCGTGGCCAAGGACCGGCCGGGCCTGCTCGCGCGCGTCGCCGCCGCGCTGACGGCCTCGCGCCTGGAGGTCCACGCGGCGCAGATCCACACCCGCCAGACCGCCGCCGGCGACGCGGAGGCCGTCGACGTGTTCTTCGTCCGCGATCCGTCCGACGACGAGGCGGGCTTCGATCGCAAGCTCGCTCGCGTGCAGGCCGATCTCGTGGAGCTCTGCGAGGATCGCATCACCGCCGAGGACCTCGTGGCCGACCGCGTGGGCTCGCGCTCGCCATGGGCCTCGCGCGCCACGCCGGACATCCGCAGCCGCGTGGTCTTCGACGAGCGCACGTCGCCTCACCACACGATCGTAGAGGTCTTCGCCAAGGACAGGCCCGGGCTGCTCTTCCGCCTCGCCCGGGCCCTCGAGGAGCTGCGCCTGAGCATCGCGCTCTCGAAGATCAACACCGAAGGGACGAAGGTCGCCGACGTGTTCTACGTGGACGAGATCGACGGCGGCAAGGTCGAGGGCAAGGCGCGCCTGGCCGCGATCGAGGCAAAGTTGCTCGAGGCGATCGACCCAATAGAGGCCCGACACGGCGGTCCAAGCTGTGGCACCATCGACGTCCCCAAGGCAGGAGGCGCTTCGTGAAACGATTGTGTGCAATCTACATCCTTTCGCTCGTGGCGTGCGGTGGCGAGCCGGAGAAGCCCGCGGCGACGCAGACCACTCCGCCCCCCGTCACCTCGGCGCCGGCCGCTTCGAGCGCGCAGGCCGTCGAGCCGCCGTCGAGCGCCGACACCGGCAAGGGCATGCAGGCGCTGCAGGCGAACGACCTGCCCGGCGCCAAGGCCGCGTTCGAGGCGGCGATCGCGAAGAACGCGAAGGACGCCGACGCTCACCACTACCTCGGCGTGACGCTCGAGAAGATGGGCGACAAGGCGGGCGCCGAGAAGGAGTACAAGCAGGCGCTGGCCATCAAGCCCGATCTGGCGGAGGCGGCCGCCAACCTCGGCGCGATCTACGTCGACGGGCAGAAGTGGGACGACGCGGTGACCGTGCTCCAGGCCGCCGCCAAGCGCCGCGCGGACTCGTCGCCGGTGTTCTTCAACCTCGGGCTCGCGCTCGCCGGCAAGGGCGATCAGGCCGGGGCGACGAAGGCGTTCGATCAGGCGCTCAAGCTCACCCCGAGCGACGCGATGCTCCTCTACACGTACGGCCACATCCTCGCCGGCTGGAAGCAGGGCGAAGCGGCGGTCCAGAAGCTC
>DATIQP010000321.1:0-8927 GCA_035470765.1 Polyangiaceae bacterium
CCAGGTGTTCGACTTCGGCAAGATGGACGACGGCACGCTCTACATCGTCATGGAGTTCGTCGAGGGGCAGAGCGTCGCCGCGGTGATCGAGCGCGAGGGACCGATGGACCCGGCGCGCGTCGCGAAGATCCTCCAGCAGACGTGCGGCTCGCTCGAGGAAGCCCACAACATGGGCATCATCCACCGCGACCTGAAGCCCGACAACGTCGTGCTCTGCGAGAAGGCCGGCCAGAAGGACTGGGTCGAGGTGCTGGACTTCGGCATCGCCAAGCGCAGCAGCGAGGTCGACGAGCGCGAGCAGAAGCTGACGCAACAAGGCATGGTGCTCGGCACGCCGCCGTACATGAGCCCCGAGCAGTTCACCGGCAAGCCGGTCGACCGGCGCAGCGACATCTACTCGCTCGCCGTCATGGCGTACGAGATGTTGACGGGTGGCCTGCCCTTCAGCGGCAACACGGCGTGGGAGTGGGCGACCGCGCACATGACCGCGGCGCCGCGGCCCCTCGAGACGTTCCCCACCGGCGGGCGCATCCCGCCCGCGATGCGCGGGGCGATCCTGCGTGGCCTCGAGAAAGATCCGAACAACCGCTTCCCGACCGTGACGGCGTTCTTCGAAGCGTTCGCGAGCGGGGCCGGCGCGGCGGCGGCGATCGCGCCGGTGCCGCAGGGCGCGGGCTACGGTCGCGGGCAGACGCAGGTCGGCGCGCCGATCGAGCCGGGATACGCCGCGCCGATGCAAGGGCAGACGCCGCCGCCCGGCTACCCCACGCCGCCGCCCGGCTACCCCACGCCGCCGGGTTACGCGATGGGGCCCGGAGGACCGACCCCCACACCGGGCCCGATGCCGATGTACGGCACGCCGCCGGGCGCCGCACACACGTACACGCCGCAGCCGTTTCCGCAGGCGCCCCCTCCGCCGCAGAAGAAGTCGAACGGCGTGCTGTACGCCCTCGTGCTCCTGGGCGGGCTGATCCTGGTCGGGGGCGGCGGCGCGTTCGCCTATCAGCGGTTCGCGAAGTCGGCCAGCAACAGCGGAGGCGGCGGCTCGACGACGACCGCCACGACCGCGACCACCACCACGCCGACGCAGACGACCTCGGCCGATCCGGGCACCACCCTTCCGCCGCTCGAGTCGCTCAGCCTCTCTCACACGAACCCTCCCCCGACCGCGACGACGACGGGTGGCGGGGGCACGGTCGCCACGGCGAAGAAAGACGCGGGCGCCGCCCCGACGGCGACGACGCCGCTCGGCTTCTCCACCGGGACGGCCACGAGCACGGCGACGGCGCCCACGTCCACCGTCACGTACACGCCGACCAACACGGCGACCGCGCCGACCTACACCGCGCCCCCGACACGGCAGCCGTTCATCTGCGAGGCGGCCAAGCGCGAGCACGACCTGGCGCAGCGCACCAACGATCCACGCGCCCTCAAGCAGGCCGCGCGGCTCGCGACCCAGTGCGTGAACCAGGGCGGCCAGCCGCCGTTCTGAAGCATGGCGGGCGAGACGAAACCATCGGCCGACGGCTCGGGCTCGCTCCCGACACCCGGGAGCGCTCCGCAGATCGTCGCCGGGCGCTACGAGGTGCTCGGCCTGCTCGGCGCCGGCGGGATGGGTGCAGTCTACAAGGTTCGTGACCGCGAGCTCGACGAGGTCGTCGCGCTCAAGATGCTGAGGCGCGAAGTTGCCGAGTCGCCCGGCGCGCTCGACCGCTTCCGCCGCGAGGTGAAGCTCGCGCGTCGCGTGACCCACCCCAACGTGGCGCGCACGTTCGATCTCGGCGAGCACGGTGGCGACCGCTTCTTGACCATGGAGCTGGTCGAGGGCCAGTCGCTCGCGGCCGTCCTCGCGGGCGCGCGCCACCTGTCGCTCGCGCGCGTGATCGATCTCGTCGGCCCGATCTGCGCCGGGCTCGGCGCGGCGCACGCGGCGGGTGTCGTTCACCGCGACCTCAAGCCCGACAACGTCATGGTCTCCGCGGACGGCCGCGTCGTCATCACCGACTTCGGCGTCGCGCGCGCGCAGGAAGCGGGCGCCGCGCAGCGCACGGCGGTCCCCGTGGGGACGCCCGCCTACATGGCGCCCGAGCAGGTCGAGGCGTCGGCCGACGTCGACAACCGAGCCGACATTTACGCCCTCGGGGTGATGTTGTTCGAGCTGCTCACCGGGCGGCTGCCTTGGGAAGGAGGCTCGGTCTACGCGGTGGCCGCGATGCGCCTCACCCTCCCGCCGCCCGATCCGCGCACGTTCAAGCCCGATCTGCCCGAGCCCGTGGCGCTGCTCGTGATGCGCTGCATGGCGCGCCTGCCGGAGGATCGCCCCGCGACCGCGGAAGAGATCGCGGCGCGCTTCGCGAGCATGACGCTGCCGGCGAGCGACGTCCCCTCGCTCGCGCCGCCGGCTCGCGCGTCGCTCCGCCACGAGCAGCCGCGCACCGACCCCAGCCAGAAGACCGTCGCGGTGCTCCCCTTCCGGAACGCGGGGCCGCCCGAGGACGACTACCTCGTCGACGGCCTGACCGACGACCTCATCGACACGCTCTCGATGACGCCCGGCCTGCGGGTACGCCCGCGCGGCGTCGTCATGCAGCTCAAGGGCGCGTCGAGCGACCCTCGCGAGCTCGGGCGCGAGCTCTCGGTGCAGGTGGTCGTGGAGGGGACCGTGCGAAGCAGCGCGGAGCGGCTCCGCGTGAACGCCCGCGTGCTGAGCGTCGAGGACGGCTTCCAGCTCTGGGCGAAGCGCTTCGAGGGCGCCCGCGCCGACGTGCTCCGCATCGGCGACGAGGCCGCGCGCGCGATCGCCGACGCGCTCGCCGTGCGAAAGCCGACGCGCGCGCTGCTCACCGACCCCGAGGCGATCGACCTCTACCTGCGCGGCCGGCACGAGTACATGAAGTTCTGGGCAGCGGCGAACGACCGCGCCGTCGAGCTGCTCGAGTCCGCCCACGCGCGCGCGCCCGAGGACCCGCTCATCATGAGCGCCTACGCGGCGGCGCTCGCCCGGCAGTTCGGCATCACGGCCATCCCCGGAGGGCGGCAAACCAGCGCGCGCTCCGTCGCCGAGAAGGCCGTCGAGATCGCCCCGCAGCTCGCCGAGGCGCACGTCGCCCTCGCCACCGTGCGACTGCACGAGGCGAGGTTCGTCGATACGGCCCGGGAGGTCAGGCTCGCCCTCGCGCTCTCTCCGCTGCTGGCCGACGCGCACGAGCTCCGCGCGCGCCTGCTGGTCGAGGTGGGTCAGCCGCGCGAGGCGCTCACCGCGGCGCGCCGCGCGATCCAGCTCGAGCCGCGCATGGCCCACCTCCACTACAACGTCATGTGGCGCTCGCTCGCCCTGCTCGGCGAGTGGGACGAGGTCGAGAAGGAGTTCGCCACGGTGCCCGAAGACGCCGACGTGGCGAGCATCTACTGGCTGGCGCTCATTCGCAAGCTGCAGTGGACCGCGGACGCCCCGGGCGCGGCGGCCCTCCTCGAGCGAATCCAGGGCCAGACCTTCCCGTCGCGCCTTCTGGTCGACGCCGCCGCGAACATGCTGATCACCAAGAAGCTCCCCGAGGCCCAGCTCCGGTTCTTGCTGGAGCGGGCCAGCTCGAGCGACCTCACCCCGCGCATGCGCGCCTTCTGGCACCAGCTCAGCGCCGAGATGCTCTGCTACGTCGGAGACCACGAGCAGGCTCTGACCGAGCTCGCCGCGGCGTCCGAGGCCGGGCTCTTCGACGTGACCTGGATGGATCAGTGCCCGGTGCTCGCGCGGCTGCGCACGCACCCGGGCTTCCGCGAGCTGCGAGTCGACGTCGCCGCCCGCGCCGAGTCCGTGGCGCGCGAGCTCGCGGGCTGAGCGTCAGAGCCGCGCGATCAGCTTCTTGGCGAAGAGATACGCGTCGCCCGGCCAGCGCGCCGAGACGTAGGCGCCGTCCTCGACGACGAACGCCGGAGCGTCCTCCTCCGCCGTACCGCGGGCGGTGAGCACTCGCGGCCCGAGCACGAAGTCGCCCTCGTCGCGCAGCGCGGCCTTCACCTCGTCCTCCACGTACGCGTCGTACGTCCGGTAGTAGCGGCCGAGCTTCCAGAAGGTGAGCATGTACGCCGAGCGCTCCATGTACTTCGGCAGGCAGGTCGTCTTCTTGCCGAAGAGCACGCTCTTGCCCGTGTCGGGGTCGATCGCCCGCGCGAGCGGGAGCACGCCGTGGCAGATGGCGGCGACCGGCTTGCCCGTCTTGAAGAACGAGACGATGAAGCGCCCGAGCTCGGCGCTGCCGAGGTACTGCTTCATCCCCGGCGCGTGGCCCCCCGGCAGGAGCAGCGCGTCGAAGGCCGACGGGTCGAGCGCGCTCCAGCGGAGCGGCTCGGCGAGCTCGGGCGACGCGAGCATCTCCGCGTAGAAGCGCTTCGGTTCGGGCTCGGCGCCCAGCTTGCCGAAGAGCACGCCCGAGAGCAGGAGCGGGTCGCACTCCGGTCGCACGTCCCCGCGCTCGGTCGCGAAGACCACCGCGTGGCCGCGATCGCGCAGCATCTTCCAGGGGACCGCCACCTCGGTCGTGTCGTAGTCGCGGTCGGGGAGCGGCACGAGGACCTTCGCCATCGCGCCGGAACGGTATCACGCGCGCATGCACTTCGAGAGGTCGGCGAGCATCGCCTCCGCGTTGAGGAGCGCGTTCGACACGCCGTCGAAGCGGCGCGACAGGCGCATGTCGGGCGACAGGCGATACGGGCTCTTCGGCAGGCGGATGAGGTCGGTGATCTTGTTCGGGTCGAGCGGCGTGTCCTCGCGCAGGTGCAAGGTCACCCTCTGCGCGTTCGCCTCGCAGCCGAGCACGCGCATGCGCCGCAGCTCCGTCTTGAGCGACATCATCGTCACCAGGCGCTTGGCCTCGTCGGGCGGAGGGCCGAAGCGGTTCTCCATCTCCTCGGCGAGATCGGCCACGTGCTGCTCGTCGATCGCGCTCGCCAGGCGCTTGTAGAGCGAGAGGCGCACGCCCACGTCGGAGACGTACGTCTCGGGCAGGAGCGCCACCACGTCGAACGACAGCTCGGGATCGACCTCGTGGACGACCTCCTCGCCGCGAAGCTCGTGCACGGCCTCCTCGAGCATCTGGCAGAACAGGTCGAAGCCGACGCTCGCCACGGTACCGGACTGCTCGCCGCCGAGAATGTCGCCCGCGCCGCGCAGCTCGAGGTCGAGCGACGCGATCTGGAAACCGCTGCCGAGCTCGGTGTGCTGCTCGATCGCCTCGATGCGCGAGCGGGCCTCGTCGGTCATCGAGTCGAGCGGCGGCACGACGAGGTAGCAGTACGCGCGCTCCTTCGAGCGGCCGACGCGCCCGCGGAGCTGGTAGAGCTGCGCGAGGCCGAACAGATCGGCGCGGTCGATGACGATGGTGTTGGCCCGGGGGATGTCCAGGCCGCTCTCCACGATGGCCGTCGCGACGAGCACGTCGTAGCGCCCGTCGACGAAGTCGATCATCGTCCGCTCGAGCGCGGACTCGGTGTGCGGCGCGGCGACGCCGGCCACCGCCGCCCTCTCCTTCTTCGGTCGCGCCGCCATCTGCCCGTGGCCGACGGCGATCCGCGCCTCGGGGACCATCTCGTGGAGCCGCTGCGCGCGCTCGTAGATCCCCTCGATGCGGTTGTAGACGTAGAAGACCTGGCCGCCGCGCGACATCTCCCGCTGGACCGCCTCGCGGATGATCGTCGGGTCGTAGCGGGTGACGATGGTGCGGACGGCGCGGCGATCGGCCGGCGGCGTGGTGATGAGCGACAGATCGCGCAGGCCGCCGACGGCCATCTGGAGCGTGCGCGGGATGGGCGTGGCGGTGAGGGTGAGCACGTCCACGTGCTTGCGGAGCTGCTTGATACGCTCCTTGTGGGCGACGCCGAAGCGCTGCTCCTCGTCGACCACGAGCAGGCCGAGGTCCTTGAAGTGCACGTCCTTGGAGAGCAGGCGGTGCGTCCCCACGACGACGTCGACCTTGCCCTCCTTGAGCGCCAGCAGCGTCTCGCGCTGCTCCTTGTCGCTCGCAAAGCGCGAGAGCGCAGCGATCTTCACCGGGTAGTCGCGCAGGCGCGCCTCGAAGGTGCGGAAGTGCTGCTGCGCGAGCACCGTCGTGGGGCAGAGGACCGCGACCTGCTTGCCCGCCATCGCGACGCGGAAGGCCGCACGGATCGCGACCTCGGTCTTGCCGAAGCCGACGTCTCCGCAGACGAGCCGGTCCATCGGTCGCGTGCCGTCGAGGTCGTGGTGGACGTCGTCGATGGCCTTGGCCTGGTCGGGCGTCTCGTCGAAGGGGAAGGTCGCCTCGAAGGCGCGGTACTCGTCGCCCCGCGACGGGAAGGCCTCGCGCGTCTGCGCCTGCCGGTCGGCGTAGAGGCGGAGCAGCTCGTCGGCCATCTGGCGGATGGCCTTCTTCGCGCGCGATTTGGTGCGAGCGAAGGTCTGGCCGCCGAGGCGATCGAGGTTCGGCGCCGCCGCCTTCCCGCCCGAGTACTTCTGGAGCTGGTTCAGCCGATAGACGGGCAGGTAGAGCTTGTCGCTCCCGGCGTACTCGATGACGAGCAGGTCGACCGTGAGCCCGCCCACCTCCTTGTGCACCAGGCCTTGGTAGCGGCCGATTCCGTGATCGACGTGGACCACGTAATCGCCGACGGCGAGCGTCCGCAGGTCCTCCGCGAACGACCGCGTCGTCGCGCCCTCGGCGCGTTTCTCGCGGCGGCGCGCGCGCGCGCCGAAGACCTCCTCCTCGGTGACGACGACGAGCCCGTCGGCCGGGAGCAGCACGCCGTGCGAGAGCGGTCCCACGACGACGGAGACGACCTCGCGCTCGCCCCGAGCATCGAGCAGCCAGCGCGGCGCCCCGAGCTCGGCCTTGCACACCACCCCCTGGTGGCGGAGCAGGCCCACGACGCGCTCGGCCTGCGTCTCGGCGCGCGCCGAGAGGACCACACGCAGTCCGTGGGCGTGCCAGTGCGCGATGCGCCGGACGAGCGGGGCCAGCGTCGCGGTGCGCCCCTTCGTCGTTCGTGCGGCCTTCACGGCGCGCGCGAGGTCCTCGTGATCGCGCGCGGCGACATCCAGGACCTCGCCCAGGGGCGCCTCCCAGCGGTCGAGGCCCGCGGCTTCGCTCCCGCCGAGCGCGGCGCTCCTGTGCAATGCGACGACGCGCCGCGCGCCGAGACGCGCGTCGACCGCGTCCCCCGCTTCGAAGAACGTCGACACGAGGAAGTGCAGCGCGCTCCCCTTGCCCGCGAGGTCGCGCTCCGCCTGGTCGAGCGCTCCGCGCAGCGTGCGGACGACCGCGCCCGGGTCGTCGAGCAGCACGACCTCTTCTCCGTCGAGCCAGTCGAAGATTGACTCGGGCTTGTCGTAGAACGCGGGCAAGTAGCCGTCGGCACCGAAGAACGCGCGACCGCTCGTCACGTCCTCGATGAGCGCGCGCGCCTTGAGCGTGGGCATGTCGATGGCGTCGGCCAGCTGCGTCAGCCGATCGCGCGCCCTCGCCACGTACTCGCGCGCCAGGATCGCCTCGCGCACCGGCGCGAGCCTCACCTGCGGCAGGATCACCTCCGCGCCGTCCTTCTTGCGCGTCCTCTGCTCGTGCGGATCGAAGGGCTTGATGGAGAGGACGAGGTCTCCGTAGAGCTCGACGCGCACCGGCTCTTCGAGGTTGGGCGGCCAGACGTCGAGCAGCGCCCCTCGTACGGCGAACGAGCCGGGATCCTCGACCAGCGGCACGCGCAGATAGCCCGACTCCGCCAGCCGCGTGACGAGGCGGTCGCGGTCGAGCTCCTCCTCGGCCGTGATGCGGAACGTGTGCCCGCGCACCGCGGCGCGCGGCACGACCTTGCGCGAGAGCGACACGGCCGGCAGCACGAGCACGCGGTACGGGACGCGCTCGGCGAGGTGCGCCAGCGTCGCCATTCGCGCCATCCCCGCGCGCCGGTCCGGGTTCACCTCCGCGTAGGGGGAGGTCTCGTCGGCCGAGAAGAGCAGCACGTCGCCCTCGCCGGTCTCCTCCGCCTCCTCCGTGTCCGCTCCGAGCAAGAAGCCGACGTCGTCCGCCAGGCGCCTGGCCGTTTCGAGGTCCTCGGCGACGAGAACGACGCGCCGGCCCGCCCGCGCGACCGCGGCAGCGACCAGCGCGCTCGCCGATCCGCGCAGCCCCGCCACGTCGACGCGGCCGGCGCTCGAGCCGACCACGCGAGCGGCGACGTCCGCGACCTTGCGCGCCACGACACCCTCGGGCGGCAAGACCGGCCCGAGCGGATCCTGCGCGTCGATCACGGATGGGTCGCTCACCGGCGGGTTGGTAGAAGAGCCCCCCCACGAATGCAAGCTCTGCCCAAGGAGGGGGCCCCTAGTCGGCCAAGTGCTCGACGATCCTCTCCACACCACCCACGACGCGGGCCATCCGATCGAAATCGATCGTCTCGTACCTGTCCGAGGCACGGTGGTAATTCGGGTTCCGGAACAGCGCCGTGTCCGTGATCATGATCGCGGGGTAGCCCTGGTTCCAGAACGGCTCGTGATCGCTCCATCCGACGCCGGGCGTCTTGGCGGGGAGCGCGGCGCCCTCGCAAGGAAACGCCGTCGTCCTGCGGAACGTCGCCACCGCGTCGCGGACCAGCGCGCGCGATCCGAGGTCGCCGATGATGCCGATGAAATCGCCGTGGTCCGGGTACAGCGCGCTCATGGGGAACGGGTACGACTGCGTGCCCCCGGCCGTCGCGTAGTAGCCCACGCTCTCGAGGCTGATCATCGCGACGATCCTCTCGCCGCGCTCCTTGCTGCGCCTGGCGTAGCGGACGCTGCCCATGTCCGGCGACCAGAAGTACGGCGGCTCCTCGTTGACGAAGTGCACGAAGCGCAGCGTCTTGTGCCGGGGCTGCCCCGCGAAGTGGCGCTCGATCGCCATGAGCGCCACCGTGCCCGA
>DATIQP010000322.1:0-7341 GCA_035470765.1 Polyangiaceae bacterium
CTTCCTGGGCGAGCTCTCCCTCGCGGGCGGCGTCCACGGCGTCCGCGGCGTCTTGCCGAAGCTGCTCGGCGTGCAGCAGCGCTTCGGCGTCCGCAAGGCGATCATCCCTCGGGCCAACGAGGCGGAGGGCGCGCTCGTCTCCTCGCTCGACGTGCGCGTGGTCAGCACCTTCGCGGATCTCGCCCAGGCGATGCGCGGCAAGGCGGAGCTCTCCAAGGCCAGCGCCGCGCCGCCGCAGGAAGCGATCGACGGCCTCGAGGATCTCGCCGACGTGCGCGGTCAGGCCGCGGCGCGCCGCGCGCTCGAGATCTGCGCCGCGGGTGGCCACAACCTGCTCATGATCGGCCCGCCCGGCGCGGGAAAGACGATGCTCGCGCGTCGCCTGCCGGGCCTCTTGCCGCCCCTCTCACCGGCGGAGTCGCTCGAGGTCAGCGCGATTCACAGCGTCGCGGGCTTGCTGCGCGGCGTCCCGTCGCTCTCGCGCGTGCGCCCGTTCCGTGCGCCGCACCACACCGTCAGCGAGGTCGGGCTCGTGGGCGGCGGGGACGTGCCGCGCCCCGGCGAGGTGAGCCTCGCCCACCACGGCGTGCTCTTCCTCGACGAGCTGCCCGAGTTCCGGCGCGGCGCCCTCGAGTCGCTGCGCCAGCCGCTCGAGGACGGGACGGTCACCGTCTCGCGCGCCCAGGGGCGGGCGACCTTCCCCGCGCGCCCGCTGCTCGTCGGCGCCATGAACCCCTGCATGTGCGGCTACCATGGGGATCCCGCGGGTCGCTGCGGCTGCCCGCCGGACCGCGTGCGCCTCTACCGCTCGCGCCTGAGCGGCCCGCTCCTCGATCGCATCGACGTCCACGTTCGTCTCCCGCCGGTCAGCGTCCAGGCGCTCCAGCGCGAGGCCCGCGGCGAGTCGAGCAAGCTGGTGCGCGAGCGCGTGCAGATTGCACGCGAGCTCCAGCAGCGGCGGCAGCGCTCGGGCGAGGTGCACGCCGCGCTCAACGGGGTCCTCAGCGGCCGCGACCTCGAACGCGTGGCGCACCTTGGCCCCTCCGCCGAGCGGATCCTGACGGGTGCGGCCGAGAGGTTGGGGCTGTCCGCGCGCGCCTACGGCAAGGTCCTGCGCGTCGCGCGCACCATCGCCGATCTGTCGGGGAAGGGGGAGGTGCAGGCCGAGCACGTGGCCGAGGCCGTCGGCCTGCGCGTGCTCGATCGCCGCACCGCCGAGGACGGCGCCGCAGCCGCATGAGGAGTCCAGCGCGATCGGTCGCGCGGGAGCGTTCAACGTCACTTCACGGAGGAAGAGAAATGCTGGAGCAAATCGCAGAGAAGATGCGCGTGTTGAAGTCGGTCATCAGCAGCGTCGAGAAGCAGTTCGGCAAGGGCGCCATCATGGCCCTCGGGGACGAAGCGGACACCGAGCCCGTCGCCACGATCCCGACCGGCTCGCTCGCGCTGGACCTCGCCACCGGCGTCGGAGGCTATCCGCGCGGCCGCGTCGTCGAGATCTACGGCCCCGAGTCGAGCGGCAAGACGACGCTCGCCCTGCACGCCATCGCGGAGGCGCAGAAAGGCGGCGGCGTGTGCGCCTTCATCGATGCGGAGCACGCGCTCGACGTGAACTACGCCCGCGGCATCGGCGTGAAGACCGAGCATTTGCTCGTCTCCCAGCCCGACACCGGCGAGCAAGCGCTCGACATCGCCGAGATGCTGGTGCGCTCCGGCGCCGTCGACCTCATCGTCATCGACTCGGTCGCGGCGCTCACGCCCCGGGCCGAGCTCGAGGGCGAGATGGGCGATCAGCACATGGGCCTGCAAGCGCGCCTCATGAGCCAAGCGCTCCGCAAGCTCACGGGCATCGTGCACCGCACCGGCACGGTGATCATGTTCATCAACCAGCTCCGCCAGAAGATCGGCGTCACCTTCGGCAGCCCGGAGACGACCACCGGCGGCAACGCGCTAAAGTTCTACGCGTCGATGCGGCTGGACGTGCGGCGCATCGGGCAGGTGAAGATCGGCGACGAGATCGTCGGCGGCCGCACGCGCGTCAAGGTGGCGAAGAACAAGTGCGCGCCTCCCTTCACCGAGGCCGAGTTCGAGATCCGGTACGGCACCGGCGTCGACAGCCTCGGCGAGCTCCTGGACCTCGGCGTGACGCGGGGCCTCGTCGACAAGAGCGGCAACCACATGGGGTTCGCCGGCACGGCACTTGGCAACGGGCGCGAGCGCTCGCGCGACACGCTGGCGTCGAACCTGGAGCTGCAGCAGACGCTGCGGCAGGCCATCGTGGCGGCGGGCCCGGTCAAGCCCGGGCGCCGCATCGAAGCGGAGGCCTGACGGGCGCCGCACGCACGGGACGTCTCTCGCGCTCGCGGGGGACGTCCCGTGTCGTTCGTGCTCAAGCCGGCGCGGACAGTCCCGCGCTCAGCTCGATTCGAGCGTGCGCACGCGCTCGGGCGCCTGCGAAGACTCCCGGTTCGTGTCGAGCGCGAGCTTGAACAGGATCGGTCCGAACATCTCGTTGAGGGCGATGGTGGCGATGGCGAGCGCCTTGAACGGAGGGCCGAATCGCGGGTTCGCTCGCTCGATGATGCCCGCGATGCCCAGCGCCACGCCCGCCTGCGAGACGAGCCCGCTCCAGCCCCAGCGCGAGAGCGCGGGGAGGTCGCCGGCGAGGCGCGTGCTCAGTCGATTCGCGCCGAAGGTCATGACGAGGCGCCCGGAGAACAGGATGACCGCGACGGGCCAGAGCTTCGCGAGGAGCGGCAGGTCGAGGTGCGCGCCGGCCGTCGCGAAGAAGAGCACGTAGACCACGCTGCCCGTGTCCTCGACGGCGTGGAGCAGCTTGTCGCCCTGCTTGGAGAGGTTCTGCACGAGGAAGCCGGCGACCAGGAAGGTCAAGAGCGGCTCGAAGCGCAGGTAGTTGATCACCTCGGTGAAGCCGAAGCCGAGCGCGACGAGGACGACGAGGAAGTTCTTGTTGATGAACTTGAGGTAGGCGACGAGCAAGAGGCCGAGCGACGTGCCGAGCGCGACGCTCCCGACGATCTCGACGCCGAGGTGATGGAACTCGCTCATCGAGAAGCTCGCGCCCGCCTCGAGCAGTGGCCTCGTGAGGGCGATGACCACGGTCGCCAGGACGATGACCACCACGTCGCTCAGCATGACGAAGGCGAGGGTGAAGTTCGCGATCGGTCCTTGCGCGCGCGTCTGCGACAGGATGCCGAGGACGGCCGCGGGGCTGCGTGTGATGCCGAGCACGCCCTCGAGCAAGGCGATGCCGATGAGCATGGCCAGGCCGCCGCCGCGCGCGAACGGGACCAGCGGCGACGCGCACGCGAAGAGGATCGACATGCCGATCATCACGATGAAACACTGCGTGAACGTGGCCCAGACGAGCGATCGCGCGCCCTTCTTGAGAAGGTCGAGGCGGAGCTCGGCGCCGCCCGCGAACGCGATCAGGGCGAGCGCGAGGCCGTTGACCGACTGGAGCGATTCGACCGTCGCGTGGCCGACGAGGTGGAGCACGTGCGGCCCGGCGAGGATGCCGACGCCGAGGTACGCGGTGAGGTGCGGCACCTTGAGCGGCTCGAGTAGCTCGCTCGCGAGCGTGCCCGCGGTGAGGAACAGGCCGAGCGCCGCGATGTTCGCCACAGCGCCCGACTGCGAAGCGAAGTGCGATGCCGACCAGAGCAGCCCGAAGCACACCGCCAGGCTCACGGCCTGGATCGCCCGCGTCCCAAAACCCCTCGTCGATGCGTGGGCGGCGGTGCTCACGGCTGCACCTCGGTATCTTCCACGGCGGGAGCTGTCTTCGCAACCTCGGCCGGCTTGGGCTCCTCGGGGTGCAGCTCTCCGGCGCGCTTGAGCGCCGCGCGGAGCGACGGGGGGCCGAGCAGCTCACCCGCGACGCAGAGCCCGGCGGCGACCGTGAGGATCGTGTCGCCCGTGGCCCCCGGGAAGCCGAGCGCGCACACCAGGCCGATGCACATCGTGAGCGAGCCCGACGACAGCATGGCCGTCGCGAGCAAGCCGCCGGCTGGGCGCGCCACGGGCCGCACCAGGCTCAGCAGGCGGCCGAGGACGAGCTTCGTCGCGATGCGTGCGCCGAGGACCACGCCGAGGATGAACAGCGTGTGCCGCAGCGGGCCCGGCTCGATGCGCACGCCGCAGAGGATGAGCACGGGCAGCAGCGCGCCGCGCTCGGTGGGCATGAGCATGGCGCGCACGTCCTCGGTGTGCCGCGAGACCAGCGCGATGAGGAGGCCCATGAAGAAGAGGACCGCGAGGTACGAGAGCCCCAACTGCGCCGAGACCCCGATCCCGAGCAGCGAGATGCCGAGCACCGTTCCCCAGCTCTCGCGCAGCCGGAACTCGCGACCGAGCAGCAGCGCGCAGAGCAGCCCGAGCAGCATGCCGAAGCCCACGGTGATGCCGGCCACGGCGGGGGGCCCCAGCGACGCGGCCTTGGAGCGGCTGGCCACCGCAGCCAGCGCGACGACCATGCCGATGGGCACGAGGTGGTCGGTCGCGGTGATGTCCTCCAGCAGGTCGGTGAGGGGCCCGTCCGCGCGATGGCGCTCGCGCACCCATCGCATCACGTGGTTCGTCGTCTCCGAGGAGACGGCGCCGAGCGCGAGGGCCAGGATCAAGCGGTCGTGCATCAGCTCCGGCGCGATGCGAGGAAGGGCCCAGTACAGGGATGCTGCGACGGCGCCACCGGAGGCGCCGGCCCAGACGATGCCGGCGGCGGTGCGCTTGAGCGAGACGCGCCCTCGACTCGTCGACCCGTAGTGCACGCCGTCGACGAGGAGCAGCCAGCTCAGCGCGACGACGATCACCGGCTCCACTGCGTCCACGAGCGCGCGGCTCACGACGCCCATGACGTGCGGGCCGACGACGAAGCCGAGCACGACCCACTCGACGCTCGAGGGCAGGCCGACGCCGCGGACCGACCGTCCGCCGACGAGGAAGCTGCCGAGGTAGGCGACCAGCAGCAGCCCCATCAAGAGCAGGAGGGAATCCATCGATCAGTTCCGCCGCCCCAGGGAGATGCCCGCCTCCTGGAGCGCCCGCGTGATCGCCGTGGCCGGGTGCTCCTCGTCGAGGGCGCGCTTGGCGACGATCTCGTAGAGGGCGCCCTCGGCGTCGATGGAGAGCAGGCGCACGCGCGGCTCGCCGTGCTTGCTCGCGCCCGCCTGCATCAAGAGCTCGCGCACCTTGCCCTGCTCGGCCTTCGGATCCACCACCACCTCGAAGGTGGCGAGCGGATACGGGCCGAGCACGCGCAGCGGCTTCACCAGCGTGAGCAGGTGCGGGATGCGCAGCTCGGAGCCTTCGCCGTCGTGCACGCGCACCTCGTGGAGCGTGAGGCTGGCGATGCGGCCCTGCCGGCCGTCGAACGAGATGAAGTCACCTACCCGCATGCGCCGCCAGAAGACCGTCGAGAACCCGGTCGCGAGCGACGCGAGGATGGGCACGAGCGCGAGCCCCAGCGAGGCGAGGACGACCATGCCGGCGCGCGCGGCCGCGCCCTCATCGGTGCCGGTGACGAGGGGCGCGCCGAGCACGAGCGCGCCGATGACGATGCCGAGGCGCACCACGGCGCCGGTCGGTCCGGCGAGATCGGCCGGCACCCACACGAGGTGAGTCTCGCCTACCTCCACCGAGTGGAAGAACAGGCGAACGAAGCGGAGCACCACGCCCACGACGATGATGGCGATGATGCCGACGACGAAGAGCGGCAGCGCGCTCGCGATGCGGCCGGCGAGGGCGCCGAGGGGCGTGAGGACGAAGCCGGTCACCTTGGCGCTGACGTCGCGCGTGCTCTCGAACAGCGAGAGCGTGAAGACGAGCCACAGGTAGAGCAGCGTGAGCTGCAGCGCGCGCAGCGCGAGCGATATGGCGATGCGTATGAGCCCCTGGAACGCAGCGGGTCGCAGCACCTCCACGCTGCCGATGCGCAGGGCAGGGAGGCGCTTGGGGTTGTCCCCCACCCACTTGCGGGCGCGCTCGGCGATGTCGTGCGTGCGGCGCAGGGCGAGGAACGCGAGCAGCGCGGTGAGCACGACGAGCGACCACGAGAAGACTCGCTTGCTCACGGCCCGGCGCGTGCGCTCGGCCTTGAGCGCCGAGCGGATGTTCTCGCCGACGCCCGCGGCGTGCGCGCTGAGGGACGCGTCTCCGGCCGCCTCGGCGTCCTCCTGCGTGAGCTCGACGATGGGGCGATTGCCCACGAGCACGACGGCGAGCCCGGGCTTCGATTCGTCGACGCGTACGTCGTCGGTGTCGCTCTCGTCGAAGGCGCGCTCGAGCGCGGCCGAGGCTCGCCTCGCGCGCTCCTCGGCGCCGAGCCCGCCGAGCGATCCCCGAATGGCAAACACGCGCTTGTCGTGCAGGCGGACGGGGGAGCCCTCGACGATCGCGTGCGGGGTCGGGGCCGCGCTCGCCGACGGCGCTGCGCTGACCGACTCCGCCGGCGCGGCGGCTTCCTCTGCGGCGTCCGGCGCCTCCGCGTCCTCGGCGTCGGGTTCGGCGTCCGCGGTCGCGTCGAGCGCCTGGACGTCGGCTGCGGCCTCCACCGCTGCGTCGTGCGCGTGTGCGGCGATGTGCGCAGCGGCGGTCGCATCGGCGCTCCCGCCGTCGGGTGGCGCCGCCCACGCGCGCCCCGCGACGGCGAGCAGAAAGAGGCACAGCACCACGGACCATCCTCGGAGCGACCGCGTGTGCATGAGGTGTCCCACTCTACACGAAGGCCGCGAGGCTTGCGCCTTCCTGGAGCGGTCAGCCGGCGCCGCGCCCCCGCAGCGCGCCGCGGATCCAGCGCAGGTCCGCGAGGCCGATCTCGCGGGACGCGAGGAGCACCGTGGCGTAGACGGCCGCGAGCGCGACGGCCACGACGGGGGCGAAGAGTCGCGACGTCGCGTGGATGCGCGAGCCGAGCGTGACGGTGGCCGCGAGGGCCACGAGGACCCGGAGCGCGGTCGGCCAGGGGACGAACGCGCGGGCCTCGCGCACGACGAGGATCGCGCACACCGCGAGCGCCACGGCCAGCGCGGCCGCCATGCAGTAGGCCGTCGCGTGGAGCTGATCGCCGCCGAACGCCTCGCGCGGGACGACGATGGCGCACGCGCCCGCCGCGACCAAGCTCGCGGCGAAGGTCAACACCGCGGACGTGACCTCGCGCCCCAGGCTGGAGAGGACCGCGCACCCGATGCCGAGCAGCGCGAACGCGCCTTGCCCGAGGGCGAGCACGCGCAGCGTGGAAGCGCCGCGCGCCGCGACGTTCACGTCGTACGCGAAGCGGAGCGCAGACTCCGGCATGCCCGCGATGACGGCCACCATCACGCC
>DATIQP010000323.1:0-10679 GCA_035470765.1 Polyangiaceae bacterium
GTCGACGGTGACGAAGACGACCGTCTTCTGCCGGACGGCGTCGCCGGTGTGGTACCAGCCCTCGGCGTTGGGCTGCAGCGCCGACGCGGTGCCGGCCACGGTGAGGACGGTGAGGACGAGCAGTACGAGCCGACGCAGCATGGACGGACCTCCGTTACCATTCCTACACGCGCCGCTCTCCTTCGTCACCGTGCGGTAATGGTCCTGGCCGCAAGTCGTGCGCAAAAAGCGAATGACGTGCGTGGTTTTCGGCCCTTTCGCGCGACAAACGCCGAGGGCGCGGACTTTGCTTGAGTTCGCGCGGAGGCCAACGTGCATCTTCAACCCGCGACCGTTCTCTTCTTGATCAGCGCGGCTGCGTGCGGCGGCGCCACCACGCAGGCCCAGCAGCAACCCGCCGAGCATCCGAGCGCCGCCCAGCACGACGCCCTCGCCCAGCAGGACGAGGCCGCCGCGCACGAGCACCTGCAGGCCGCCGAAACGCCGAGGCCTGCGAAGTGCGCCAAGGATCCCAAGACGGGCGCGTGGTGGTCCTGCTGGTCGCCGACGAGCGCCTCCAACCGGGCGGACGCGGAGGAGCACCTTCGCATGGCACGCGCCCACCGCGAGGCTTCCCAGTCGCTGCGCGACGCCGAAGCCAAGGCGTGCGAGGGAGTGTCCGACGAGGACCGGGACCTTTCGCCCTTCGCCCACGTCGAAGACATCCAGCACGTCGAGCAGCTCGGCAGTAGCACGCACCCCGACGGCGCTCGCGTCGTCTTCAACAAGATGCCCGGGCTCTCGCGCGCGATGCTGCAGAAGATCATCGACTGCCACGTCGCGCGCGCCGACGCGATGGGTCACCAGGTGCCGGAGGAGTCGTACTGCCCGCTCGTTCCGCCCAACGTGAAGGCGGTCGTGAGGGAGGCGCCGGGCGGCTTCATCGTCGACGTGACCACCGACGACGCGAAGGCGGCCAAGGAAGTGGTGCGCCGGGCGTTCGCCCTGAAGATCGCCGACGTGGCGAAACGCTAGGTGCGTGTGCTGCATGGCACACGCACACAGCCTCGGACGAGCCTCGGCTAGAGCCCGAAGACGAGCCCCAGCTCGGGACCGAAGGCAGGGATGAAGCCCACGCCGAAGGCCGCGGTGACGCGGGCCGAGAGGAACATACCGACCCGCGGCGAGAACGCGTAGCGCAGGCCGCCGCCGAGCGCGACGAAGCCCGGGCCGCCGACGTGCCACGCCTGGACGGGTCGGGCGCCGGCGACGCCGTTCTGCTGCACCGTGACCGTGATGTTGGCGTCGTACTCGGCGGCGCCCGCCGCGAGCTGGAGGAACGGTGAGAAGCCGGGCCGCGAGAGGGGGTTGTCGCCGAACACCCACGTCCCGCGCGCCTCGAGGTTCAGCGGGATGAAGTGCCCGGACACCGTTCCGGGGTAGGTGCCCGCGGTGTAGCCGACGGCGATGCCGAGCAGGAAATTCTGGGTGACGGCGAAGTCGAGGGTGGCCTTGACGCGGAAGTTGGCGGCGTCGAGGCCGCTGTCGACCGTGCCGGCCTTGCCCGCGGCCAGCGAGGCGTTCTCGGCGCTGTCGGTGGGGAAGTTCGAGCCCTCGGGGGTGACGCTGGTGCAGGCCCAGTTCGGATCGGTCTGGGTGCCGTCGTCGTTGCGCTTGCAGACGTCCGTCCCGGCGGGGAGCACGGTGAAGTCCATGGCGCCGGTGATGCCGATCCAGACCCGCGCGAAGCCGCCGCTCGGAGTCACGGCGCCGCCCTTCGGCGCCTCCGGCGCGCCTCCGCCCGCCGTCGCTCCGCCTTCGGCCGTGAAGCAGTGATCCATTCGGCAGCGGCCGCTCGTGCACTCGTCGCCCGACTCGCACTCGGCGCCGTCGGGCTTGCCGCCGGCCTCGCCACCCGCGCCGCAGGCGCGCGGCGCCCGCTCTCCGGGCAGGTGCGGCGCGGGCCCCTGGATGCTCTGCTTGATGACGACCGTGTACGGGTGGCGTCGGTCGCCGCCGTCGAGGACGGGCAGACCCTCGGAGTCGAAGCCCTGGAAGTAGTAGCGGACCGTCCCCTGCGTCACGAAGCTGCACGGGATGAGGCCGCCCCAGCCGTCTCCGATGCGCGCGAGCTGCATGCGCCGGAAGTCCGTCATCGTCGGGCCCATGTACCGCACGATGACGGACGCGACGTGGGTGTGGCCGTGATACTCGACGTAGACGGGCAGCGGCGTATTGACCGCCTGCTCCGGCGCTGGCGTGTGATCGAAGTCGCCCGACGGCTGCTGCTGGGCCTGCGGGTTCTTCACCGCGTTCCAGGCCGCCTGCATCGCCCGCGTCGCGTACGCCGGGTTGAGCTCGATGCTCGAGTCGAAGCTGAGCGCGGCGGCGAAGTTCGCGCGGCCCTTGTCCGCGTCGCCGGCGAGGATCTGCATCGTGCCGATGTCGCGCAGCACCTTGGCGAGCATCTCCGACGAGCAGTTGTCGGGCTCGCACGTCTTCTCCGCGCGCTTGAGCACGGCGAGCGCCTGGGCGTAGTGGTGAGCCGCGTGGAGCCGCTGCGCCTGCGAGAGCGCCTGACGAGCCGCTGCCTCCGCGCGGGCGCTCTGCGCGGACGCCGGCGCCGCGAACGCCAGCAAGGCGAGGGCTACGGCGAAAGCGAGCGTGCGGAGGCGGAGGGTCACGTGAAGGCTCAGGGGAACTTGGTGGGGTCTTGGGCCTGCGTGCACGCGCCCTGGTCGGCGTTGCCCGCGAGCCACGAGGTGATGCACTGGTCCTGCACGTCGCCCGGCGTGATGAGCGCGCCGCCCTTGTGGCCGTCCCAGCCGCGCGCCTTGCGGACGAACGTCAACATCTCGGGGTTGGCGCCGCCGTTGCTCACCACCGCGCTCATCACGGCCGGCTCGAGGCCCACCAGCGATCGGTACGACGCCTCGTACTCCGCGGGCTGCGTGGGCTTGCCCCCGGTCACGCGGCAGTTGGGAGTGAGGCCCGTCTCGTTCGGATCGAAACGAAGGCCGTCGCAGCCCCACAGCACGAGGTTGCGCGTCGACTGCCCGTGGCAGTCGAGCGAGCCGCAGCGGTGGTCGAGGTAGTCGCCGACGCCGGCGCTTGCGTACTGGTTGATGTCGGGCCCGACCACGCCCATGCGCGCGTCCGCCGACGCGAACGCGCACGCGACGCCGGCGGTCACCGGCGCGAGGAACAGGAGCAGAGTGAGGCGGGGGCTCGTGAGCTTCATGGGGTGAGCAGGTAGATGGGGCCGGGCGACGACGCGCTCGACTCGCTGCCGAAGTGGCAGGAGGCGCACGAGGCGTCGCGGCCGATGTGGGTGATCATCGTGGCGGGGTTGTTCGGATCGCTGCCGACGACGGTGATGGGCGTGAGCGGGAAGACGGGTTGAAAATCGGAGTAAGGGACGTAGAAGTTGCCCGCGTCGTTCGTCGTCGCCTGCACCTGGTTCCCGGCCGCGTCGTTGATCGTGACCGTGGCGCCGCTCGCCGGCGTCACCAGGTCTCCCTGGTAGATCGTCCCGCCCGCGGCGAAGCGCGTGTGCGCCGGGCCGAGGTCGCCGTGGCACGTGAGGCAAGGCTGGCCGGGCCGATGCGTCGGGCCCGTCGGCGTGCCCGGATCCTCCGGGCCGAGCGCGGCCACCTCGGCGTCGTGCACCGGATCGGAGCAAGCGAACACCGCGGCGAGCGCCGCACCCGCGAGGAGCATCCGACGCGCGCTCATAGCTCGGCCTCGAAGCTGATCGACCCGACGAAGCTCGTTCGCTTGGTGAGGTACAGGTCGTCGAGGAACCCCGTGAAGGCGCCGTCACCCTGGATGGTGAGTCGCATCTTCTGCATGTCCGCACCCCCACCGAGATAGAAGTAGAGGCCGCCGCCGCCGGTGACGGTGTAGAGCGGCCCCAGCTCGCGATCGCCCGTGCGGAAGACCGGCAGGTCCCAGCCCGGCGCGGAGCCGGAGACGTAAGCCCGCTTCCAGAAGCTCACCGCGGACTGTCCGTGGAAGCGCGCGTGCGGCCAGAAGGCGACGCGCTCGCCGATGTCGAACACCCACTTCGCGTCGGTGGTCGAGGCGAACAGCGCCCACGTGTCTCCGTAGACGCGCTCCTCGAAGCGGAGCGTCGAGCCTTCGAAGCGGTGCGCGAGGCGGCCGGTCAGCGACATGCGGCGCTTCACGAGCGGCAGCTGCTCGAGGGGCCGCTCGGGCAGGCGGTTCGCCGTCACGTACGGGATGGAAGCCCCGAGCGGCACCTGCGGCGCGACGTCGGCCGAGAACATCGGCACGTAGCGGTACGGCTTGGACTGGTCGCCGTTCTCCAGGCCGACGTCGAGCACCAGCGAGCCGATGGTGGTCTTGCCGATGATCTGCGTGAGGCCGGCGTTGAACGAGGTTCGGTTGATCGTGCGCGAGAACACGGAGAAGGACGTGCACGACGGCCCGGTGTTCGCAGGCGAGTTCTCCGCGCCGCAACGGCCGACCGTGTCGTGGCCGTAGCCGAAGCCGGCCTGGAGGGTCGTGTTCTTCTCGTCGAGGTCGAGCGACATCTCGGAGCCGATGCCGAACGAGAAGTAGTCCGGCTCGCTCGAGACGGAGCCGGCGAGCGAAATGCCGAAGGTCTTCGGCTTGTAGGTCCCCTCGACCGAGCCGGCGTGGCGGACCTCGGTCCAGCGGCGCGACGCGGTGGAGATCACGTCCGCCGAGGCGGCGGAGACGACGTCGACGATGTAGCGACCGCGGATGGACGCGCCCTGCGTGACGTTCTCGACGCTCCCGGCGACCGACGGCGTGAAGACGGTGGTGTGATCGTCGTCGGCGTACGTCGCGATCTGGAGCGACGCGTGCTTGGTGCTGGTGTCGTCGAGCTTGTCCGTCGACGCCCTGTGCTCGGCGGAGAGCTGCTCGCCGCGGTCCTTGCGGGCGACCGATTGCTCCGCGGGGTTCGTCTCGTCGTCCGCGCGCGCCGCGCCGTATGGATAGAGGCAGAGCCCGGCGAGAGCCAGGATTGCCCCTCGCGCCGCGCGGAAGATGCTCGCGCGCGCCCGTTGCCGCTTTTGAGTCATGTCCAGGAGTCTCGGGGTTCACCCCGCCGCGGGGACCGAGGTCAGTTGCAGCCGCAGCCGCTTTCGGCGACCGAGCCGCCGCCCGTCGCGCCTTCGTGCACGGCGTAGACGTGCTCGGCCGCGGGGCCGTCGAGCTGCCCGTCGGTCATGGTGGGGTGGGCGAGCTTGCCGCGCTCGTACGGAGCGACGTGCGTGCAGGCGGCGGCCGAGAGCGCGAACAGAGCAGCGGCGAAGGTGAGCTTGATCATGATGACCTCAGTTGTTCTGCGCGCCCGCGGCGGCCCACGCGTTCATGTCCTTGACGGCGTTGGCGTTGCTGGGGCCGTTCGGCGGCATGTTGCCGCCGTACCACGAAAGGCACGACTGGTTCGAGTCCACCAGGGGCGAGCTCGTGCCGCTGATGTACCCCTTGCCCTGGAGCCAGCTGTAGAGGTTGCTGGCGCTCGATCCCTGGCTGTGACAGCCAGCGCAGCGACCCGCCGTGCTGCTGCCTTTGAGGTAGCTGTTGAAGATCTGCGTCCAGGTGGGCGCGCTCTGCGTCTGAGAGCTGCCGGAGTCCTGCGTCGTCTGCTGCGAGCCCGAGTCCTTCGTGGTCGTCTGCGAGGAGCCGGAGTCGGTCGACCCGCCACCACCACCGCCGCTGCCCGCGTCGGTCGTGCTCCCGCCGCCGCCACCGCCGGTCGAGCCGCCGCCCGTGGAGCCACCGCCGCCGCCGCCGGTCTGATCCGGGTTCTGGCCTCCGGTCGGATCCGTGCTGCCGGTCGTTCCACCGTACGGACCTCCGAGCGGAGCATCGTCGACCGACCCGCAACCTGTGGCGGTCAGCGCCAGCACCATCATCATGACGAGCTTTCGCATGGGGATCCTCGCTCCGCGAGCGGCAACCACCGCTCCAGCAGCCTTCGAGAGACGCGCCGGTTTACCACGTGAGCGCGCGTCCAACAGGGTGAAAAACCAGAAACGACTGGGGTGATGTGTCCGAGCCAAACTATTGCAATGACGCAAGATCCAAGCGGGTTTCTCCTGCTCTCGCGTCGCGCGGAATGTACCTTCATGTCCGGCGGACCAGGCAGCGATCACCGAAAAAGATCTGACTTTACATGGGGTCCGCGCACGGCGGACTTCTACCGATACAGTGCACCTGACCTCGCGGTCGCCCGCGAGCGTGCTCGCGAGCCATGGCGAGGGTCGGCCTCCGCGTGACGGGAGTACCATGCGTCCATGAGACACACGCTGGTCGGGGTGGCCGTGTTCCTCCTGTCGTCTTCCTCGCTCGCGGCGGGCCTGACCGTCGGCGTCGTCCCTTCGACGTTGAAGGTGCGGCCGACCGACCAGCCGCAGCTCGCCCAGGCGGCGTCCATCATGGCCGCGCGCAACGAGTTCGAGGCGTTCCAGATCGTCCTTCAAGCCGGCGCCTCCGACGTGACCAACGTCGAGGCCAAGCTCACGACGCCGCTGGCAGGGCCGGGCGGCACCCTCCCCTCGGCCAACGTCGTCCTGTACGCCGAGCGTTATTACTCCGTCGGCACGCAGTCGAACGACGAAGGCGCGCCGGGGCTCTGGCCGGACCCGCTGGTGCCCGACGTCGACCCATTCTTCGGTGAGAAGCGCAACGCGTTCCCGCTCACGGTCGTCGCGAACACCACCCGCGTCGTCTGGGTCGACGTGCTCGTTCCGCAGACGCAGGCCCCGGGCGACTACAGCGGCGCGATCGAGATCGACGTCGGCGGCGCACCCGCGGCGACCGTGCCCGTGGCGCTCCACGTCGGCAGCTTCGCGCTGCCCTCGACCGCCACGCTCGCGTCCGCGTTCGGCATGGGCTGGAACACGCCGCCGCTCGTGCACTGCGGCGGGCCGTTCCCCTACTGCAACGGCGATCTCGACAAGTCCAACGCCATCCGCGCGCTCTACCTGCGCGCCGCGCTCGACGATCGCATCTCGATCTCGTCGACCGACTTCCAGCCTCCCTTCGGCGGCGACCAGGCGCCCTACGAGAAGTACGTCCTGCCGCTCATCCAGGGCACCGGCCCGACACGCCTCCCCGGCGCGAAGATCACCTCCGTCGACCTCGACGGCGCGACGACCGACTACGCCAACTGGATCAACTACGCGAAGCAGAGCCAGTTCTTCGATCGGCTCTTCGCCTATCCCGTCGACGAGCCCGGGCAGAACTCGGGGATGTGGTCGACGTTCATCAGCGACTCCGACGCGCTGCACGCGGTCGATCCCAGCGCGCGCATCATCCTCACGACGTCGATCCAGGACGCGCAGCAGTTCGCCGCCGACGGCAAGATCGACATCATGTGCCCCGTCCTGGACGAGATGTACGGCCGGCCGACCGCGGGCCAGTACTCCGGTGATCAGCGCAGCAAGTACGACGCGTGGCTCGGGGCGAACACGACGCAGCGCAAGCTCTTCATGTACCAGTCGTGCGATCAGCACGGGTGCGGCGCGTGCGGCGACCCGTCGCCGGGCGTCGACTACACCGGATGGCCCGAGCGCGTCATCGACTCGACCGGCGTGCAGGACCGCGCCTTCGAGTGGTGGAGCTTCCTCGAGGGGACGAGCGGCGAGCTTTACTTCGAGACGACCTACCAGCTCGCGACCGCGTGGGACGTCAATGGGCAGTGCGCCTTCAGTGGCTCCGGCGACGGGACGCTCTTCTACCCGGGCCTTCCGAGCGTCGTCGGCGGCACCGACGACATCCCCATCGACTCGATCCGCATGAAGCTCATTCGCGAGGGGATGGAGGACTACGAGTACCTCGTGATGGCGTCGAAGATCGACGCGAGCAGGGTCCGCCAGATCGCGCTCGCGCTCTTCCCGACGCCGTACCAGTGCAACCAGCCACCGAGCGCGCTCGAGTCCGCGCGTGCCCAGCTCTTCGCGATGCTCGACGTGACGAACCCCGTGCCGCCAGGGGGCGAACCGTTCGACGACGCCGGCGTGAATCCGTCGGGGGGCGGCAGCGGAGGGTGCAGCTGCCGCGCGGCGACGGCGAGCGATCCGCGCGTCGGGCTCGCCGCGGTGATCGGGCTCGCGCTGCTCGGGGCCGCGCGGCGCCGCCGCTCCGGGCCGTCCCGCGGGGCGCGCCGGTAGTGCGCGCCTGTGAGAAGCTCTGCGCTTAGGTAAGTGCGCGTAGGCACTCTGGTTTTGAGTGCCAACCGGCCGTGGAGAAGGTAGCCTGAAGCAGGGGTGGTCCCTCACCACCAACAAAGGAAACTGCGATGATCAGGTTTCACCAAGTGCTGACGACGGCTGCGGTGCTCCTCATCGGAGGCGTCGCGCTCTCCTCCTCGACCGACGTGGTCGCGTTGCAGGACTTCGACAGCACCACGGGGAATTTGTGGGGGTACCCGCAAGGGCAGAATCAGGCGGCCATGTTTCACCACACGCCCGCGACCGCTCACATCGTGGGCACCGTCGGCGGGTCGAACGAGTGTCGCGGTCTCGCCATCGCGTGGAACAACATCGTCACGAACATCAAGCCGCCGAACCCGAACAAGCCGCCGAACCCGAACGAGCCGTTCCTCGCGCTGCTCACCCAGATGGCCGCGCATTCGTGCCGGGCGGACGTCGGTTTCGACGCCAACAACAACATCCTGAGCATCGCCCCCACGCCGTAGCGATTTGGCGCGTGCGCGTCCGAGCGAGATGAAGATCACAGACCCGCGGACCATCGCGCTCCAAGCAGCCGCGCGCGGCTGGATCGGTCCAGCGGACGTGTGGGACGCGGCGTGCCGCTGGGTTCGCGAAGGGCAGGGGGCCACCGCGACCGATCTTTTCCAGCAGTCGCTCGACTCCGAGCAACTCGCCTCGCTGGCGGTCGGCGTCAGGGCGATGGAGCCTTTCGCGCACGTCACGGAGCCGTCGGAGCCGCCACCGAGCATGAGCGAAGAGGCTCCTTACTCGATGCGAGTGCCGGGGGCGCGCTATGCGCCGGGCGAGCTCCTCGGCCGCGGGGGGGTCGGCGTGGTCACCGCGACGCTCGATCGGGAGATCGGCCGCGTCGTCGCGCTGAAGAAGCCCAACTCGTCGGCCGAGTTTGACTACCGCGTGACGCAGCAGTTCCTCGAGGAGGCGCGCGTCACCGCGCAGCTCGAGCACCCGAACATCATCCCGGTCTACGACATGGGCACGCTGCCCGACGGCCGGCCGTTCTACACGATGCGCGTCGTCAAGCGCCTCTCGCTCAGCGACGTCCTCTACCGGCCCGAGCTCCGCCAGTACTGGCCTCTCGTGCGCCTGCTGGGAGTCTTCTTGCAGGTGACGCGGGCGCTCGCCTACGCGCACTCGCGCGGTGTGCTCCACCGCGACATCAAGCCGGAGAACGTGCTCCTCGGCGACTTCGGAGAGGTGTACCTCGCCGACTGGGGCATCGCGAAGGTCCAGCCCGCGAGCGAGATCCGGGCCACCAACGACGACCCCGAGCTGCGGAACCAGATGAGCTCCTCTTCGCGGGGGACGCTCGGCTACATCCCGCCGGAGGTGCTGCGCGGCGACGCGCGCAAGATCGATCACCGCGCCGATCTCTTCGCGCTCGGCGCCATGCTGTACGAGATCCTCGTGGGCGAGCACCCGTTCCACGCCGCGACGGGGCCGGGCATCATCCTCGCGACCTGCCAGGCCGAGCCTCGCCCGCCGCGCGAGCGCGTGGCCAACTGCCCTCTGTTGCTCGAGGACCTGTGCCTCGCGCTCCTGGCGAAGGACCCGGACCAGCGCCCGGCGACGGCGGACCAGGTGGCCGCCGACGTCGAGGCCTTCCTCGAGGGCGCGAAGGAGAAGGAGCGCAGGCGCGCGGAGGCGCTCGCGCTCTGCCAGCGGGCGCGAGACCCGGTGACGCGCTTCCACGCGCTCGAGGCCGAGCACACGCGGCTCGCCGAGCAGGCGCGCGAGGCGCTCAAGATCGTCCAGGGTTGGGAGCCGGTCGAGCGCAAGCGCCCCGCGTGGGCGCTGGAGGACCGCGCCGCCGAAGCCGATCGCGAGGCGGGACGCGCGCTCGCCGAGGCCATCGAGCTCTACACCAAGGCGATCGGTTACGACGCCGAGTGCGCCGACGCCCACCGCGGCATGGCCGATCTCTACTGGGGTCGCGCCCGCGCTGCCGAGCAGGAGCGGCGCCCCGCGACGCAGGTCTACTACGAGGCGCTCGTGACCGATCACGACGTCACCGGCAGGTACGCGGAGCTCCTCAAGGCCGACGCGCGGCTGTCGCTGCGCTCGAACCCGGCCGGCGCGCACGTCATCGCCCAGCGCTACTCCGAGCGCGACCACGTCCTCGTTCCCGGCCAGGAGCGCTACCTCGGGCGAACGCCGCTCGACGACGCGCGCCTCGAGCCTGGGAGCTACCTCGTGACGATCAAGGGCACGGGCTTTCGCGACGTCCGCTATCCCGTCCTCCTCGCGCGCGGCGGGCACCACGTCGGCACGGTCAACCTCTATCGCGACGAGGAGATCGGCCAGGGCTTCGTCTTCGTCCCCGGCGGTAGCGCCATCTTCGGCGGCGATCCCGACGCGTACGATCCGCTCCCGCTCCAGCAGCTCGACGTGCCGGACTTCGCCATCGCCGAGTTCCCGGTGACGCTGCGCCAGTACTGCGAGTTCCTCGATCACCTCGACAAGACCGAT
>DATIQP010000324.1:0-1756 GCA_035470765.1 Polyangiaceae bacterium
CGCGTCCTTCGTCATGCGCATCGTCTCGTAGGCAGCGCCGATCTCGAAGCAGAGCACCGTCTCCTGCTCGGGCGTGCGGACGCGCGCGTTGAGACCCTTCTGGAAGGCGGCCACCGCCTCCTTGAGGTTGCCGCGCTCGACCTGGATCATCCCGATCATGTGCCGCGCGATGCACTCCAGCTTGGGATCGCGGGCGGAGGTGTCGAACTCGCCGATGGCGTCGTCGATGAGGCCCATCTCCTTGTAGGCGGTGCCGAGATCGTAGTGCGCCTGTCCGTCGTCGGCCGAGAGGGTGTTCTTCACGCCCTCCTTGAACTTGGCGAAGACCTCTTCGACGTCCACCTGTCCGGTGTCCGCGTTCATGAGCTGCGCGGCTTCCGGGGCGACTTCGAGCGCGTCGAGCGCTTCGAGGGACGCGGCGATGTCGAAATCCGCATCCGCGACTTCTTGCGGCGGAACGGACTGGGGGCGTGCGCGGGTGCCCGAGCCGCGCTGTGCGGCGATCTCCTGGTCCTCGAGCTCGCGCAGCCGTTCGCGCAACAGCGGATGGTTCGGCGCGCGCGAGATCTGCTCGTTCAGCACGGTCTTGGCGTCCTCGAACAGGCCGCGCGAGGCGAAGAAGTCCGCTTCCTCCAGCGCTTCCTCGATCTCCTCGTTCGTCGGCTTCGCGTAGGCGGAGGTCGAGGCCTCCGGCGGGATCAGACTCGGCGACCTGCTGCCGACGAGCTCGAACTGCGCCTCGCTCTCCGGAGCCTCGAGCGGGAAGCTCGGCAGCGGCGCGTCGGTCCCCGGAGGCGCGACGACCTGCGCCGCCTGGCCGGTGGCGACCTCATCGAGCTCGTACGAAGGCAGCGGCGCCTCCGGATCGTAGCTCGGCATGCGCTGCCGCGAGGCCGGCGGGACGTAGAGGTCCGCGGCGGGTTGCTCCTCCACGGGCTCGTAGCCGAGCTCGCGGAGCATCTCCGAGGCGCGCGCGTTGCCGGGCTCGAGCGCGAGCACGTCCTGGAGCGTCTGCGCGGCGCCGTCGCCGTCGAGCGCGTCGAGCTGGAGCGACGCGATGTTGAGCATCTCGACGATGGCGTCATCCTGGGCGCCGGCCTCGAGGTAGACGTCGCGCAGCTCGGCGCGGGCCGCGATGGATCGCCCGTCGATCTCGAGGGCGTTCACGAGCGAGCGCACCGCCTGCTCGTAGAGGCGGACGCGCCGGTACGATTGCGCCTCGGAGATGAAAGCGAGCACGCGCGCTTCCTCGCCGACGGGGACCTGCGCGATCTCGGTCTGATCGACGAGGCTGGGGGCGCTGTCGAGCGTGTCCACCCCGGTGTGCGGCTCGGTGCGGAGCAGAATCGGCTCGGCCGATTGAAGCGGCTCGGGGACCTCCTGGATCTCCTCGAGCTCGTCCTCGGGCATCTCTTCGATGAGCTCCGCTTCTTCGTCGGCGGGCGCGCTGGCGAGCACCTCGTCGCGCGACGAGGCCAGCTCCCGGACCACCTCGTCGTTCGGCGCGAGCTCGAGCAGCCGATCGACGATCTCCGTGAAGACGTCGTAGCGCTGCTGATCGCGCGCGATGCGCGCCATCTCCTTCTGGACCTCGACGCCCTTGCGGGGCTGACCGAGCTGCACGAACGCGCGCGCGAGGAGATCGAGCGTCGTCAGATCCTTCGGGTTCGCCTGGACGCAGAGCTGCAGCTTCGCGAGCGCCTGCATGCCGTCGTTCGGCGCCTTGCGTTCGAGGTAGAGCTCGGCGGCGAGGCGC
>DATIQP010000325.1:0-3153 GCA_035470765.1 Polyangiaceae bacterium
ACCGCTCGGGATCGCTCCGGGTGGGTGATGCGTTACCGCTCAGTAACGCCGCGTTGATCACGATCACGCAGCGTCCGACTCGCGGTGGCTACGCTTGTCTCGTTGTTGTTCTCCGGCACCAAGCAGGACTCGGACGCCGTCGCAACGGCCGATGCGAAGGTCGCCTTCGCGCCGCGCGATGCGGCGTACGCCGGACTGCGGGCGGCGGCGCTCGCCGTCGGCGCGGCGTGGGCGATGTCGCTCGAACCGAGCCCGATGCGGGACGGCGTGGGCGCCGCGTTCGGCGTCTTCATCCCCTACTGCGCGCTCTTGTACCTCGCCGGCTCGCGCATCCTTCGCTCCACCGCGAGGGACACGTTCTACCTGGTGGCCGGGCTCTCCGACCTCGTGTTCGTGGCGCTGCTGGTGCACGCGTCCGGTGGGGCCAGGAGCCCGCTCATGGCGGCGTTGCCGCTGTGGAGCGCGACGTACTCCTCCTATTTCGGCCTGCGCGGCGGCGTCGTCACGTCCGCCGTCGCGCTCGGCGTGGCTGCGGCCTTCGGGCTCGCCGCGCACGCGGCCGTCGCGCCCTGGCCCATCGTCTCGCACGTCGCGGTCGCCGCCGTCCACGGCCCCGTCCTCGGATACCTGTTCGACTGCGCCGGGCACGAAGGTCGCAACCAGCGCGCCGCGCGAGCGGAGATGGCCTCCACCCATCGCCGGCTCGTGGAGGAGCAGACGAGCATGATCGAAGCGGAGAAGCACAGGTCGATCGCGGTCCTCGCGGCCGGAATCGCCCACGAGATCAACAACCCGCTGACCGGGATCATGCAGTGCGCCCGGGCCCTCAGCGAAGACACGCTGCCGGAGGCGCGCAAGCAGGAGTACGTGGTCGCCATCCTCGAGGGAGTCGGCCGCCTGAAGAGCGTCGTCGAAGGAGTGCGCGACTACGCGCGGCAGCGGCCCGCCCTGCCGAACGATCTCGACGGCGCCGAGGCCGTGTCGTCGTGCCTGCGCATGATCGCGCCGATCTGCGAGGAGGCCGGGGTGCGCGTGGAGTCGTCGCTGAAGCCCGGCGAGGTCCGCGTCCGCGCCGAAGCGGGCCAGCTGCGAAAGGCGCTGAGCAACGTCGTGCTGAACGCGATCTATTTCAGCCCGCGAGGCGACGAGGTGACGATCTCGGCGACGCGCCGCGGCTACCGCTGGGGCATCGCGGTGGCCGACCACGGTCCGGGCATCCCGAAGGAGAACCTGTCCAAGGTCACCCATCCTTTTTTCACCACCAAGCCGCCCGGGGAAGGCTCCGGTCTCGGGCTCGCCATCGTGTACGGCGTGCTGCGGTCCTTCGGGGGAGAGCTCGAGATCTCGAGCGAGACGGGCCGCGGGACGACGGTGACGATGTGGTTGCCGGCCGCAGGAGGAGGAGCGCGTGCTTAGCATCCTGGTCGCGGACGACGAGCCGCTCATTCGCATGGCCGTGAGCGACGCGCTCCGGGCTCGCGGGCACTTCGTCATGGCCGTGGGCGACGGAGCGCAGACCGTCGCGGCCGTCCAGGGCCGCGTCTTCGATCTGGTCATCTCCGACATCCGGCTGCCGAAGGTCGACGGCCTCGCCGTGCTGCGCCACGTCCGCGAGCAGAGCCCGAGCACGGTCGTGGTCCTGATCACCGCGTACGGATCGATCTCCGACGCCGTGGGCGCGATCAAGGAGGGTGCCTACGACTACATCACCAAGCCCTTCGAGATGCCCGAGCTGCTCCTCAGGGTCGATCGCATCTCCGAGCGCCGGGACATGCGCGCCGAGCTCGACGCAGCGCGCGCGGCGCTGGCCGCCCGGGGCTCCGGCGAGCTCCTCCTGGGTCGCACCCCGGCGATGGTCCGGCTGCAGGAGCGCATCGACGCCATCGCCGACAGCAACGCGCCCGTTCTCGTCACCGGCGAGAGCGGAACCGGCAAGGAGCTCGTCGCCCGGACGATCCACGACCGCAGCCCGCGGAGGAACAAGCCTTTCGTGGCGATCAACTGCGCGGCGTTCCCCGAGACGCTGATCGAGGCCGAGCTCTTCGGCCACGAGCGCGGCGCGTTCACGGGGGCGATCGGCAGGCGAGACGGGCGCTTCAAGGCCGCGGACGGCGGGACGCTCCTGCTGGACGAGCTCGGCGAGCTGCCGCTGCCGGCGCAGGCCAAGCTGCTGCGCGTCTTGCAGGACGGGAGCTTCCAGCCGATCGGGAGCAACACGACGGTCCAGGTCGACGTCCGCATCGTCTCGACGACCAACCGCGACCTCAAGAAGGAGGTCGCCAGCGGCCGCTTCCGGGAGGACCTCTACTACCGCATCAATGTCGTCGAGGCCGTCATCCCGCCGCTCAGGGAGCGCCGCGGCGACATCGCGATCCTCTCCGAGCACTTCCTGCGGCGCTTCCACAAAGGGCCGGGAGAGCCGCCGCCGATCTCTCCCGCGGCTCGGGCCGCGCTCTACAGGCACGACTTCCCCGGCAACATCCGCGAGCTCGTGCACGCGATCGAGCACGCGCTGGTCTTCAGTCGCGGGCGCGAGGTCGGCGTCCAGGATCTGCCCGCCGCCATCGCAGGCGAGCCCGCGGCTGCCGGAGGGGACGAGGCGGAGCCGCGGACGCTCTCGCTCTCGGTGGCCCTCGCCGAGTTCGAGCGTGAGTACCTGCTCGCCACCCTGGCGGCGACGGAAGGAAAGCGCGCGCGCACGGCCGAGATCCTCGGCATCTCCCGCAAGAACCTGTGGGAGAAGCTACGACAGCACAACATCCTCGACTCGGAGGCGTCGCCCGAATCGGCAAGCCGCCGTCGCGACGTCCGACATTGAGCACGAGGCCCGCGCGGACGTCGCGGCCTCGAGTTTGCAAGAGAGCCCGCCCGAGGGTTCTCGATGGCAGCAAACGGCACGACGATCGGCTTTGACCGCAAGGTCCGCGGTGACTGGCTATCCGCGGTCGCCCTACGACACGCAGAGGGGATGACCCATGTCGAGTTGCGCCGTTTCGCGCACCGGATGCTCGGCGCCGTGTACCCCGACGACCAGGCCCGCGACAAGACGCTCACGGTGATCTTCCACCTCTGGGTGAACGTCCCCAAGAGGGCGGTCGCCCTGAGGGATGCCGCCGAGAGCTTGCTGCTCTCCAATCCCGGGCCTGGCGCTCG
>DATIQP010000326.1:0-7582 GCA_035470765.1 Polyangiaceae bacterium
CAACACCGAAGGGATGAAGGTCGCCGACGTGTTCTACGTGGACGAGATCGACGGCGGCAAGGTCGAGGGCAAGGCGCGCCTGGCCGCGATCGAGGCAAAGTTGCTCGAGGCGATCGACCCAACAGAGGCCCGACACGGCGGTCCAAGCTGTGGCACCATCCAGGTCCCCAAGGCAGGAGGCGCGTCGTGAAGCGAGTGTATGCAATCTACATCCTTTCGCTGTTGGCTTGCGGTGGCGAGCCGGAGAAGCCCACGGCGACGCAGACCACTCCGCCGCCCGTCACCTCGGCGCCGGCCGCTTCGAGCGCGCAGGCCGTCGAGCCGCCGTCGAGCGCCGACACCGGCAAAGGTATGCAGGCACTGCAGGCGAATGACCTGCCGGGCGCCAAGACCGCGTTCGAGGCGGCGATCGCGAAGAACGGGAAGGACGCCGACGCCCACCACTACCTTGGCGTGACGCTCGAGAAGATGGGCGACAAGGCGGGCGCCGAGAAGGAGTACAAGCAGGCGCTGGCCATCAAGCCCGACCTCGCGGAGGCGGCCGCCAACCTCGGCGCGATCTACGTGGACGGGCAGAAATGGGACGACGCGGTGACCGTGCTCCAGGCCGCCGCCAAGCGCCGCGCGGACTCGTCGCCGGTGTTTTTCAACCTCGGGCTCGCGCTCGCGGGCAAGGGCGATCAGGCCGGGGCGACGAAGGCGTTCGATCAGGCGCTCAAGCTCACCCCGAGCGACGCGATGCTCCTCTACACGTACGGCCACATCCTCGCCGGCTGGAAGCAGGGCGAAGCGGCGGTCCAGAAGCTCAAGGCCGCGAGCGCCGCGGCGTCGGATCCGGAGCTGCTCGGCTCGATCGGCCAGGAGCTCTTGCTGCTGCGCGCCGTGCCCGAGTGCATCGCGGCGTTCGACAAGGCCATCTCGACCAAGGACGGCGCCCAGTTCAGGACGGAGCGGGCGCTGTGCAAGCTCGCCGCCAAGGACGAACCCGGCGCGACGAAAGACCTCGAGGCGGCCGTCGCCGCCGACCCGAAATACGCGCTCGCGCACTACTGGCTCGGCACCCACCGAATGGGGCAGAAGAAGTTCCCCGAGGCGATCAAGGAGTTCGAGGCGTACCTGAAGCTCGAGCCCAACGGGCCCAAGTCGAAGGGTGCGCACGAGGCCATCGCGATCGCCAAGAAGGGTGGAAAAAAGTAGATCGGGGCTCTAGGTTTCGCGCATGGATGCGCGCCGGGGCCCTCGCTGGCTGGGATCGTTCGCCGTCGCCTCGGCGGCGCTGGCTTGCGCCGGCGTCCTCGCGGTCGCCTGCTCGAATTCGTCGTCCTGCCCGACGCCCGGGGGGCCGGCCTCGGGCGCGCCGGACACTCACTGCGTGGACCCCGACAGCGGCGCTCCGATCGCCATGTCGACGAGCCAGGCGTCGTGTCACCCGGATGCGGGCGCCGACGCGGCGCCCACCGACTACGGCCCGCCCCTGTACGGCACGACGGGCAGCGACGACGCCTGCAAGTACCACGTCACGTGGAGCGCCACGCCGATCTGCGAGAACGAGGGCGTCGTCTTCACCTTCATGGCGACGAACGCCGTGGACGGGACGCCCGTCACGGGCGCCAGCGCCGAGGCGGAGCTGTTCTTGACGCCGACGCACCCGGCGCCGACTCCCTTCGTCACGACGACCGAGGGCCCTCCGGGGACCTATACGACGCAGTCTGCGCGCTTCGACAAGGCGGGGCAGTGGACCGTCAGGCTCCACCTGTTCGAATCGTGCTCCGACCTGCTCGGCGACTCGCCGCACGGGCACGTGTCATTCTACGTGGACGTGCCATGAGCTCTGCGCTCCTCCGAACCGTGGCGATCGCCTCCCTCGCGCTTGGCTGCTCGAGCGGCAGCGGCAGTGCCACCTTCGGGACGACTCCGATCGCGCAACTCGCGGGCGACAGCGGCGTCGTTCATATCGACGTCTACAGCGCGCCGGATCCCATCATCCGGGGGTCGAACGAGCTCCGCTACGTGATCACGGACGTCGCGACCGGAGCGCCGCTCGACGGCCTCGGCGTCGCCGTCGTGCCCTTCATGCCTGCGATGGGGCACGGCGCATCGATCGTGCCGACGGTGACGGCCGAGGGGCAGGGCGAGTACCTCGTCACCGACGTCGTGCTGATCATGCCGGGCGACTGGCAACTTCGGACGACCCTCTCGGGGCCCGTCACCGACACGGCGACCGTCACGGTCACCGTCCCCTGAGCTACGAGACGAAACCGCGCCTGACGCGGCCGGCGTCGCCCTCGATCTCTCCGACGGCGACGAGCGCCCCGTCGGGCGCGAGCCACGCGTGGACGCCCGGCGCGGCGGGCTCGATCTCGCTCGGCGGTACGGCGCGTCCGGCGCGCGCGTGGGCGGCGCCGGCTTCGCTCAGCTTCGCGACCGGCAGGACGCGCGCCGCCGCGGTCTCGAGCGGCAGCGAGGCCGATGCAGGCGAAAGCGCGGCGAGCGGGGTAGCCTCCGCGAGGGTGAAGGCGCCCGAGCGCAAGCGCCGGAGCTCCGTGAGGTGGCCTATCGTGCCGAGCCGTGCAGCGAGGTCGCGCGCGAGGGACCGCACGTAGTAGCCCTTCGCCACGAGCAGCCGAAGGCGGAGCGTCGCGTCGCCCGTCTCGAGGACCTCGAGCTCTCGGACGCTCACGGGTCGCGCGCCGAGCTCGACCGCCTCACCTCGCCGCGCTCTCTCGTGCGCGCGCTGGCCCTCGGCGTGGATCGCCGAGAATGCGGGCGGCACCTGCTCGGAGCGCGCGCGCTCGACGGCGAGGGCCTCGTCGAGCCGCGAGCGCCAGTCGTCGGGCAGCGGCGCGCGCTCGGTGACGCGGCCGTCGGCGTCCAGGGTGTCGGTCGCGACGCCGAGGGCGATCGTCGCCTCGTACTCCTTGTCGGCCGCGGAGAGGTACGCCACGAGCTTGGTCGCCTGGCCGACGGCGAGGACGAGGACGCCGGTCGCCATCGGATCGAGCGTGCCGGCGTGGCCGATCTGTCGGGTGCCGAGCGCGCGCCGCGCCCGCGCGACGACGTCGTGGCTGGTCATGCCCCGCGGCTTGTCGACGACGAAGACGCTCATCGAACGTTGGAGTCCGAGCTCTTACCCCTTCGGGTATCGCGCAGCGCGTCGCTTCGCTCGAGCATGCGGCACTCCATCAGCCGAAAAGGACGCTCTTGCGCTCCCGCACCGCCGCGTCGAGCAGCTCCTGGATCGACTGGCGCACCGCCTCGGCGAGGCGGCTCACCAGCATCTCGTCGTTCTCGCTCTCGGGCCCGTAGTCGCCGAGATCGATCGGGGCGCCGAAGACGATCTTCCACTTCGTCGGCGCGGGCATCAGCCCGAGCGGCCCGAGCAGCGGGAACGTGGGCGTCACCGGGACGTAGGGGACGCCGAGCAGCTTCGAGAACGACTCCACGCGGAAGAGCATGGGGTTCGTCTCCTCGGCGCCGACGATCGCGACGGGGACGACGGGCGTCTGCGTGCGCAGCGCGAGGCGGATGAAGCCACCTCGCCCGAATCGCTGGAGCTTGTACCGATCGCGGAACAGCTTGCCGATGCCCTTCGTCCCCTCGGGGAAGACCGCGACCAGGGCCTCCTGGCGGAGCAGCCGCTCGGCGTTCTCTTGGCAGGCTCGGACCGCGCCGATGCGGCTCTCGAACGAGCCGAGGAACGGGAAGTGGAAGACGAAGTCCTCGGCGAGCCAGCGCACCGCGCGCCCGCTCGCGTGCTCGTGCTCGACGGCGGTCTTGAGCATGGGCCCGTCGAACGGGATTGTCCCGGAGTGGTTGGCGACGAGCATGCAGCGACCCCGGCTCGGCACGTTGGAGACGCCTCGGCACTCGACGCGGAAATAGCGCTCGTAGAGGAAGTCGAAGAGCGGCTTGACGCGCTTGTCGTAGGTCGGGTCGTAGCCGAAGTCGTCGACGTCCTCGCTGCGGTTGCGCATGGCCATGCGGCCCCAGCGGCGAAGGTAGAAGTCGGTCGTGAGCAGATCGCGCGCGGTGTCGAAGACGGTGCTGTCCGGCGGCGGGGGCACCGTGCTGCTCGGCAGCGTGCTGCTGGACGGCGGCGCCGTGGGTGCTCTCGCGGGCGGAGGAGTGAGTGGGGGCTCGGGGACGGGAGGCGGCTCTTCGACGAGGGAGTGATCGCCGATGATCGCGTCGAGCCGGTGCTCCAGCTCCTCGATCTCCCGGGCGATCTCCTCCGGAGCCGCGACGCCAGGCTCGCGCTTCGGGGCTCGCGCGGCCTTCGGCTTGGGCTTGGGCTTCGACCTGCGCTTGGGCTTCGAGTCCTCCATCACGCCTCCTCGAGCAGCTTGACGTCGCGCAGCCGCATGGCGCTCACGAAATCGATGAGGGCCTCGCGCGTCGTGTACGCGGGGCGGAAGCCCATCACGTCGCGCGCGCGCACGCCGTCGGCGACGCAGAGAAACCGGAGGTACGGCAAGAACGTGGGCGGAGCGGGCATGAGCTGCGCGAGCCACCCGAGCGAGGTGAGAGGCTCCGCGATGGGGTGGGGGACAGGCAGCGCGACCCGCCCCGCGAGCTTGATGACCGTCGAGAGCGGGAGCACGCCGTCGCCCACGATGTTGAACACGCCGGGCACGTCGCGATCGACGGCGAGCTTGAACGCGGCGATGGCGTCGACCTCGTGCACGAACTGCAAGAGCGGGTCGAAGCCCATCATCGTCGGCACGAGCCGCCGCGAGAGGTAGCGCGTGAGGAAGCTCTTCACCGTCGGGCCGAGGATGGGCGCGGTGCGGAGCACGGTGACCACGGCCCCTTCGCTTCGCTCGCCGAAGCGCGCCGCCTCCGCTTCCGCTTCGATCTTGTCGCGGAAGAAGGGCTCGCGCCGCGTGGCGCGCAGCGCCTGTTGCTCCGCGATGAAGTTAGGGTTGGAGGGGTGCGCGCCGTAGAGCAGCGTCAGCGAGCTCATGACGAGCTTGGAGATGCGCGCCTGCCTGGCCGCCACCAAGAGGTGCATCGTGCCCACGCTCTCCAGCTCGTGCGCATAGGCGCTCGCGTGGCTGGGCGAGCCGTGGAAGGCGAGGTGCACGAGCGTGCCGACCCGCTCCGCCGCGAACAGCTCGCTCAGGCGTGCCTCGGCCGTGGGCTGGGTGAGGTCGACCTCGTAGAAGCGCGTCTTCTTCCCAACCGATGGCGGGGGTTTGACGTCGATGACGACGATCCGCTCGACGTACTCGTCCTCCTCGAGCAGGCCGAGCAGGTTTTGTCCTACGAACGACGCGGCGCCCGTCAGCGCCACCACACGGCTCTGCGGGCGGCGTCGCGTCGCCCCGGAGGGGGTGCGCACGAGGGCCTCGCCTCCGGGCGCCGGGGTGTTGGGGCGCGTCTTGGTCTGGACCATGCGGACTCGGCAAACTAGGCGGCGGGGTCGATTTCGCGAAGCGAAATCCTTGCTTCCGACAGCACAACACGACCCGGAGGAGCGACTCATGATACCCTGAAACCCGGAAGAACACGTGAGCGGACCGAAGGATGCGGCTCCCACGCGGCTCGGCCCGTACGAGCTCCTCGAGCGCCTCGCCACCGGCGGGATGGCCGAGGTGTATCTCGCGCGGCGGGCGGGACCCCACGGCTTCGCCAAGCTGGTCGCGGTCAAGCGCATCCTGCCGCAGCTCGCGAGCGACTCGGACTTCGTGGCGATGTTCGTCGACGAGGCGCGCGTCACCGCCCGGCTCGCCCACCCGAACATCGTGCAGGTCTTCGATTTCGGCGAGCAAGAGGGCGAGCTGTACATGGCGATGGAGTACGTGGACGGCACCACGGGCGCCCGCCTCATCCGTGCGGCGGCCGCGCGCAACGAGGACATCCCGCTCGAGGTCTCGCTCCACGTCGCGCTGAGCGTCCTTCGCGGGCTCGAGTACGCGCACAACGCCCGCGACGAGAACGGCAAGCCGCTGTTCCTCGTGCACCGCGACGTCTCGCCGGGCAACGTGCTCATCGATCGCTCCGGCGCCGTGAAGCTCACCGACTTCGGCATCGCGCGCGCCGCGGAGTTCGAGCGCCGCACGGACGTGGGCCAGCTCAAGGGCAAGCTCGGCTACATGTCCCCCGAGCAGGTGGTGGGGCGCGAGCTCGACGCCCGCAGCGACCTCTTCACCTTGGGCATCGTGCTCGCGGAGATGGTGACCGTCCGCCCCCTGTTCTCCGGAGGCCGCGAGCTCGACGTGCTTCTCCGCATCCGCGACGCCGACGTGAGCGCCATCGATCGCAACGCCGGCCGCGTCCCCGACGACGTGCGCGCCGTGCTCTACCGCGCTCTGTCCAAGGAGCCGTCGATGAGGTTCCCGAGCGCGTCGGCGTTCGCCGAGGCGCTGGAGGACGTCATCCGCCGGAGGCGACTCAAGGTGGGCCCGTCGCGCACGGCCGCCTATATCGAGCGGCTCGGTCTCACGGGCAAGCCGGCCGAAGAAGCGACCGACGACACCGGCGAGACCGGCCGGCGAATCACCGCGGTGGTCGACGTCGACCGGGCCGCGCTCCGGAGCGACTCCGAGGTCCCGACCGCGCCGCAGCAGGAGAATCGCGACGTCTCCCCGCAGGTTTACCGCGTCAAGGCGAGCGACGGGATGGAGCTCGGTCCGATGTCGTACCCGCGGCTCGTCGAGCTCTTCGCCACCGGCCGCGCGAGCGCCAAGACGGAGATCTCGCGCGAAGGCGGGCCGTTTCGCGAGGCCGCTGCCTTCTCCGAGCTCACGCGCTTCGTGACGAGCCCCGCGCTGAAGTGGGACGACGAGATCCCGCGCTACGCGACGCTGCACGCGCCGCTCGACCGTCGCGTCCTGCCCGCGTTGGTCTTCCGGCTCGCGCTGGGCCGCGAGACCGGCGTGCTGCTGCTCAACGACACGATCGCGGCGCGCCGCAAGAAGGTCTACCTCGTCGAGGGCACGCCCGAGTTCGTCGCGTCGACGGACCGCACGGAGCTGCTCGGCGAGCACCTGGTGGCGCGCGGGCAGGTGCTGCGGATGGAGGTCGACATGGCGCTGGCCATGCTCCCGCGCTTCGGCGGGCGGCTCGGCGACGCGCTGGTGGGCCTGGGCGTGCTCCGCCCGATCGAGCTGTTTCGCGCCATCCACGAGCAGACGCGGCAGCGCTTCCTGGAGGTGTTCCGGTGGCGGCAGGGCAGCGTGACCTACGTTCGCGGCGCGCGCTCCCAGGAAGAGACGTTCCCGCTCGGCGTGGATCCGTACGAGCTCATCGCGCGCGGCGTGCGCGAGGGGTATGACCCCGCCGAGATCGAGACCCTCCTCGCGCCCTACCTGGACGCGCCGCTCGAGCTCGTGGCGCTGCCGCCCGTTCGGCTCGAGGCGTTCCGCCTGAGCGAGGGAGAGGCCGCCGCGCTTCGCGGCCTCGACGGCAAGTCGACGCTGCGCGAGGTCATCGAGTCGCACCCCGGCGATCCGGAGCAGACCCTGCGCGGGCTGCTCTCGGGCCTTTGCTGCGGGCTCATCAAGGTCGAGGGGTTCTCGACGGAGATCCCCGGCCTGCCGTGAGTCCTCAGCTCCAGCCGAGGGCGCGCAGCGCGAGGTAG
>DATIQP010000327.1:0-3928 GCA_035470765.1 Polyangiaceae bacterium
GGACACGGTGCGGACGACCCCGGCGCCGATGGCCAGGCCGACGAGCAGGGGGCGAAGCGAACGAGACACGTTGGGCCGGCCCGCAGGTTACGACGACGGCACCTTCTAGGCCAAATCCAAAGCGGCCCCCATCGTGGCCTCCCCATTCCCGTTCCCGTTCCCCTTCCTACATTCCGCTTCCTCTCTACCCGTCCCCTCCGTCCCCCCTGCTATATAGTCCCCCGCCGTGTCCACACCGTCCTCGCGCCGCAACCGCCAACGCCGTGCCCAGCGCTGGGCCTTCGCCCTCGCCACGCTCGCCGTCTTGCTCGCCTGCGGCGCGCGCACCGGCCTCGTCGCCCCCGAGGAGGTCGACGCCAGCCCCGCCGACGCCGGCAAGGACGTGCACGACGCCGGCATCGACGCCTTCGACGCGGACGCGGACGTGGTCGAGGAGGATGCCCTCCCGCCCATCGACGTCAACATCGACGTCCCCGTCTTCAACGAGTGCCCCGACGCGGGCTCGACGCTCATCTACGTCATCACCTCGCAGAACGAGCTCTACAGCTTCTACCCGCCCACGCTCGCCTTCAAGAAGATCGGCAACCTCGCCTGCAACAGCTCATCGACGCCGTTCTCGATGGCCGTCGACCGCATCGGCACCGCGTACTCCGTCTTCAGCGACGGGCACCTCTTCCAGATCAGCACCGCGAACGCCGCGTGCAAGTCGACCCCCTTCGTGCCGAGCCAGCAAGGCTTCACCAACTTCGGCATGGGCTACTCGGCCGACAACGACGGCGGCGAGACGCTCTACGTCGTCGAGGTGAACTTCCAGACCCCGTCGAAGGGCCTCGGGTACATCGACACGCAGACCTTCAACCTGAGCGTCATCAACCAGTTCCAGCCGGCGCTGACGCCGGAGTGCGAGCTCACCGGCACGGGCGACGGCCGGCTCTTCGCGCTCTGCCTGCCCCAGAACGGCACCGGCTCGACGCTCGCGCAGATCGATCCGGCGACCGCGAAGGTCGTGGGCGCCAACTCGCTCAAGGTCGGTGGCGGCCAGCAGGCGCTGGCGTTCGCGTTCTGGGGCGGCGACTTCTGGATCTTCACCTCGCCGGGCAACACCACCACCGTCACGCGGTACGATCCGCAGGCGCAGTCCGAGAAGGCCGTGACGACGCTGGGCTCGACCATCGTCGGCGCGGGCGTCTCCACCTGCGCGCCGGCCAAGTGATGCGAGCGATCGTCATCGGCGCAGGCCACAACGGGCTGGTCGCGGCAGGCCTGCTGGCCAAGCGGGGAGTCGAGGTCACGGTGCTCGAGCGGCGGCAGGTCGTCGGCGGGGCTGCGGTCACCGAGCAGCCCTTCGGCCCGGACTTCAAGGTGACGACGCTCTCGTACGTCGTCAGCCTGATGCCTCCCTCGATCACGCGGGAGCTCGAGCTCGACAAGCACGGCTACCACGTGTTCCCGCAGCACGGGTACTTCGCCCCGCAGGCGGATGGCCGCTACCTGCAGATGCACGACGACCCGGCGCGCCGCCACGCGGAGATCTCGAAGTTCTCCAAGAAGGACGCCGACGCGATGGAGCTTTGGGACGCGTGGCTCGGCCGCCTCGGCCACGTCCTCGGGCCCCTCTTGTCGATGGTGCCGCCGAAGATCGGCTCCAAGAAGGCGGGCGATCTCCTCGACCAGGCCCGCCTCGCGTGGCGCATGCGAGAGCTCGACCAGCGCGCGGTCGCGGACATGACGCGCCTCATGGCCTCGAGCATCGCGGACCTGATCGAGGAGCGCTTCGAGTCGAGCACGATGCGCGGCGTGCTGAGCGTGAGCGGCGTCATCGGGACGTGGGCCGGCCCGCGCTCCCCCGGCACCGCCTACGTCATGGCGCACCACAAGATCGGCGACGTGGGCGAGGGCCAGATGGGCGCGTGGGGCTTCCCGCGCGGCGGCATGGGCGGCGTCACCCAGGCGCTCCGCAAGGCGGCGGAGGCCTTCGGCGCCAAGGTACGGACGCGCGCGCCCGTCGCGCGCATCCTCGTCGAAGCCGAGCGCGCCACCGGCGTCGTGCTCGAGAGCGGCGAGGAGCTCCGCGCCGACGTCGTCATCGCGACCGCGCACCCCAAGCTCACGTTCCTCGAGATGCTCGAGCGCAAGCACCTGCCCGACGACTTCGTGACCGACATCGAGCGCTTCAAGACGCGAAGCGGCACGGTGAAGATCAACCTCGCCGTCGACCGGCTGCCCGACTTCGCCTGCAAGCCCGGCTTCGACGAGACGGTCCACGGCGGCACGATCGTGCTCGCGCAGTCACTCGACGACGTCGAGGGCGCCTTCCAGGACGCCGTGGCGGGCACGCCCGCGCGCAAGCCGTTCGCGGACATCTGCATCCCGAGCGTCTTCGACGACTCGCTCGCGCCGAAGGGCAAACACGTGATCAGCATGTTCACGCAGTGGGTCCCGCACGAGTACGCGCAGGAGCCCCACCGCGCCGAGCTCGAGGCGTACGCCGATCGCGTGGTGGCGCGCGTCGAGGAGCTCGCGCCGGGCTTCACCTCGAGCATCCTGCACCGCCAGGTCATTGGCCCCCACCAGATGCAGACCGAGTACAGCCTCGTCGGTGGCAACATCTTCCACGGCGAGCTCTCGGCATCGCAGATCTTCCACATGCGGCCCGCGCCTGGTTACGCGGACTTCCGCACGCCGATTCCCCGCCTTTACCAGGCCGGCTCCGCCACCCACGGAGGCGGCGGCGTGACCGGCCTGCCCGGGCTCAACGTGGTGCGCCAAATCGCGCACGACTGGTCGCTCGAACGTAGCCGCTAGCACAGCCCTTGCTAGTGCTATCGTGTCGAGTGGAGGACGCCGTGCCCATCGGTCATCACACTTGCGTGGACTGTCGAACCGAGTCCCCCGAGACGGAGCTCAGCTACTCGTTGCTCGGGCTCGCCGGGTGGCGCGAGCTTCGGGTCGCGGACGGCGCCGGGGGCGTCAGGGTCGAGTGGCGATGCCCTTCGTGCTGGGCGACCTTCAAGCGACGCACGCGCGCTCAGACTCAGACTAACCTCCCGAAGCTGGAGACGCTCAAGGACCGCTGGCGCAAGGACTGAGCACTCCCGCAGGTCACTTGACCAGGGTGAACTGCCTGGCGATGCCGTCCGCGAGGAAATCGGAGAACGTGAGGATGTGCGTGACCACGGCGTCGTACGCCGTGATGTCGCCCGGGTAGGCGTGCTGGAGCCGTGCCGAGACCTCGTCGACGGTCAGGTCCAGGTGCCGCTTCATGTGGCTCTGGGCGTCCGCGAGCGGCCAGTACGGGTTCAGCGCTGCGAGGGAACGGGCGATCTGGTCGCCGTTCGCGTACCACGCCGTGTACCAGTAGTTGATGTCCTGCTGGTTGCCGGACTCGTACGCCTGCACCAGCGCCACCGCGCCCGTGATGTGATCGTGCAGCAGGGACGCGAGCGCGTCGCCGGCTGCCGCGCCGTAGTACGGCTTCACGGCGTTTCCGATGTCGACCTGGTTCTGCAGCAGCCGAGTCGCCGCGAACGACGTGTCCGGCAGGTTCGACGTCTGATCGACGAGCCAGACGCGCGTCCATAGCACGTGCTCCTCCCAAAGCCGGCGCATGACGACCTGCAGCGCCTCGTCGGCGCCCGCGATCGGGCTCGGCGCGATCTTGTCGGGGAACTGCTGCACGAGGCCGTTCGTCAGGAAGTCGGAGAACGTGAGGATGTGGTCCTCCACCGCGTCGTACGCGGTCACGTCGCCCGCCCAGTCGCCGGTGAGCCGAGCCGTCGCTTCGGCGAGCGTGCGATCGAGGTGCGTGTGCATGTGGTTCGTCAGGGCCGCGAGCGTCCAGTGCGGGTTGGCGTCCGCCAGGAACTTCGCGATCTCGTCGGCGTTCGCGTACCAGGCGGTGTTCGCCGCCGCGAGCGCGGCCTGATCC
>DATIQP010000328.1:0-3998 GCA_035470765.1 Polyangiaceae bacterium
TGGATGACGTGGACTGGAAGGCCGAGTTCGGCGACTACGTCCCCTTCGCGACCCTGGTCGACGCGTCCTCGGAGGACGAGGACGAGGAGCCCGAGCCCGTGAAGGGGTTCTTGATCGTCTCGGTCACCGACGCCGCCTGTCCGGTGCTCCTCTGGGACCACGACGGCTGGATGATCTACCCCCTCGCTCGCTCGCTCGACGATTTCCTGGCCGGCGTGGCGAGCGGCAAGCGCCTCGAGCACGATCGAGCGGGCTCTCCCTACAAGAAGTTCGCGTGGGTCGACCCCGGCGAGGACGAGGACGAGGACGAGGACGAGGACGAGGACGAGGACGAGGACGACGACGCCTGAGGCCCGCGCTCACGCCTCGAGGCGCGCCGCGCTCTCGAGGATCTGCCGGTGCCCGGGGCTCGCGCTCGGGAAAGGCTCGCGCGTCGCGGCCTCCTCGGCGCCGCCGCGCGTCGTCCACCGCCGGCAGAGCCCATGCGCGAGCGGCTCACGAGGCCGGCGGCGGCAAGCTGTGTCCGCGTGCGAGCGCCGCCCGGAGCATGTGGCGCAGCGGCGCGAAGTGCTCCGGGTGGGCGACGCGGAAGTCGCCGGTGTTGAAGACGTCGCGGAGCAAGGCCCGCGCGTGCTCGTTCGGATCGAGCAAGAAGCGCAAGAACCGGGCGCGCTCGATGCCGACGAGCTCCGGCGTGACGACCACCGCGTCGTTCGGGATCGGCCCCGCCGACGTCACCACGTCGAGCAGCGAGCGGGAGGCCGGCGTGTCCGTCGCGGTCCACGCCGAGGTCATGACGCGGCCCGTCCGCGCGTCGATGCTGCAGTACGTGGCCCCGAGGTCGGCCGTGCCCTTCGTCACCGCCTCGACCACCCCGTAGTGCGTCCCCGCGAACGACTCGTGGTCGAAGAAACCGCGCGGATCGAAGCCGAGCGACGCGAGGTGGATGCGAGGCATCAGGTAGCCGCTCGCGCTCTGCGGGTCCACCCACGCGACGCGGCAGCCGCGGAATTGCTCGATCGTGCGCGGCAGCCCGCGCCGGCCGATCAAGGCCGTGTGGTAGGCGAGCCCGCCCTTGCGCAGAGGCAGCGCCAGCACCTCCACGGCGCGCTGCTCGGCGAGCTGCGCAGCGGCGAGAGGCGGGAGCCACGCGATCGCGACGCGGCCCGTCGCCACCGCGTGCACCAGCTCCCCGTAGGACGGGAAGTCGAGCGCGGCGATCTCCGCCTGGCCCACGCGCGAGGCCTCGGCGCACAGCTCGGCGAAGCGCGCCACCGCGAACGAGCTCGATCGGGCGATCCCGAAGCCGTACCGCGCCTTCCCCATCCTGCTCGGATTACACCATAAGTCACCGGCCGCGCGCCACCTCCGTTGCGAGGGCCTGGTGGCCAGGGCGCACGTCGATGCCGGGGTGGCGCCTCGCAAGAGCCTCCAGCTTCTCGAGGCTTGCCGAGCTCCTCGGCCGGTCCTCGGAGAACGTCCCGGGCTCGACGTCGTTCTCCCAGCCCCACGCGGTGTGGCACGCGTCACCGGTGAGCAGCACCGGGCCCTTCGGCGTGCGAACCACGTACGCCGTGCTCCCCGCCGTGTGGCCGGGCACCCAGAGCGCCCACACCGTGCCGTCGCCGAAGAGATCGAGCACGCCGTCGAACACGCCGTCCGGATCGGCCTGGAACGGCAGCTCGCGCAGCGAGCCCTTGCCCTCGAGCGCCGCGTCGGTGATGGGCCGCACGAGGTAGTTGAGCGTCGTGCGCGAGCGCGCCTCGCCCGGCCCGACGTAGACGGGCGTCGCCGCGGGGACGTCGCGCATCCCCGAGACGTGGTCCATGTGCAAATGGGTGAGCAGCACCCCGGCCGGCGCGTCGGGCTGCGTCGCGAGCCAGCTCGCCGTGTCCGTGCGAACCTTCAGCTTCTCCAGGTGCATGACCTTCGCGACGAGGCCGTCGCCCAGCGCCGAGTGCTTCGGGTCGTCTCGCAGCGCGCGCTCGACGCCGGTGTCGACGAGGAACAGGCCGCGTGTCGGGTGGCGCAGGGCGTGAAACTGCACGACGATGGGCTCGTCGCCGTCCTTCAGCCCCGCGGCGACGGCCTTCGGGTTCTGGAGGTTGATCATCCCCGCGCGCGTGACCGCCCAGTCCGCGCCGACGACCGTCTCGACCGTGACCGGCCCCGGCTGGTCGATGACCGCCTCCATCGCCGAGCTCGAGCTCGGGGTGCCGAGGTGCGCCGCTTCGACGGCGTGCGTCGTCGGCTGGAAGCCCACGGCCGCGCGGGCCGCGGCGCCGAGGGTGAGAAACCCGAGACCGAGGAGAACCAGGTGCGTGCGTTTCATGAGCGACAAATTGATGCATGCAAGAATGTATGTGAATTGACGAAACATGTATGACACCATGCAATTTCGCATGATGGACTGGAACGAGCTGCAGCTCTTTCTCGCCGTCGCCGACGGCGGCAGCCTCACCGCGGCCGCCCGCAAGCTGCGCGTCACGCAGCCCACCGCGAGCCGGCGCCTGCTCGAGCTCGAGGCCTCCGTCGGCGAGCCGCTCTTCGTGCGCGGCGTGGAAGGGACGCGCCTCACGAGCTTCGGCGAGCGCATGCTCGAGCCCGCGCGACGCATGGCCGAGTGGGCCGGCGAGGCCGAGCGCGTCGCCGCGCGCACGCAGACCGGCCCGCGCGGCGTGGTGCGCCTGACCGCCGCGCCCGGCCTCGCGTTCGACTTCGTCGCGCCGTTCGCGGGTTACTTGCGCGAGAAGCTGCCCGAGGTCCAGCTCGAGGTGATCTCCACCGTGCAGTACCTCGACCTCGCGCGGCGCGAGGCCGATCTCGCGCTGCGCTTCGCGGCCCCCACGCAGCGCGACCTCGTCTCCGTCGCGAGCGTCGACTTCGACGTGGCCCCGTTCGGCTCGCCGAGCTACGCCGCGCGCTTGCCGAAGAAGGTCGCGCTCGCGGACGTCGACTGGATCGGCTGGGCGCCGCCGCTCGATCACCTCTCGCCCAACCCCGAGCTCGCCGCCCTCATCCCGGGCTTTCGCCCCTCGTTCGCGAGCGACGACTTCCTCGTGCAGCTTCGCGCGGCGATGGCCGGCCTCGGAGCCATGTTTCTCGGCAAGGTCCGCCACCGCTTCTCGCTCGAGAACCCGCTCGTCGAGCTGCCGCTGCCTCTCCCTCCGCGCAGGGGGTCGCTGCATCTGGTCTGCGCGCGCAGCGCGCTCGACGTGCCTCGCGTCCGCGCCGTCGCGGACCTCGTCGCGCGCGAGCTCGCCGCGGCGAGCCCCGTCAGGCGCCGTCGATGATCATTTCCTACTGAGCGCCGTCACTGGACGGCGCACCCGCTCGCCGTGCACGCTGCGGTCTTGCCGCCGCACGGGTCCACGACGCACGACACGGTACCCGCGTCGCATGCTGGATCCGGCTCGGTCGAGGGCAGGCTCACGCACGTGCAGGGGGCGAGGCTGCAGTAGACCGAGAAGAGGCGGCACCCGCTCCCGCAGGCGGCGTCGCCGGTCGAGGCATCCGACGACGCGTCAACGCCCGCGTCCGTGCCCGTGGTCGCGTCACTCGAGCTCGAGGAATCGGTGGCCGCGTCCACCGAAGCGTCGCCGCCTGAAGTGGACGTCGTGCCGCAGGCGCACAGAGCGAAGCAAGCGACCGCAAGAGGTGAAGGGAGAAAGCGCATGGCCGCATCATATCGGTCGCCCGCTTGAGGGCGAGTGCGGTGCGCGAGCGTGCACTGCTTGCGTCGGCAGCCTCGCTGCAGGCGCGGATTGCGGCGCGCGTCGAGCGGCACGGCGCAAGCAACGCTGGTGCTCATGCGCTCGTCCATTCCTCACCTCTTCGACCTCAAGAAGAAGGTTGCGCTCGTCACCGGGGCCGCCATGGGCATCGGCGCGCAGATCGCCGAGCGCCTGGGCCAGGCCGGCGCGTGCGTCGCCGCGGCCGACATCGACGCCGAGCGGGCCGGGCGCGTCGCCGAGCACGTCCGCGCCGCGGGCTCGATC
>DATIQP010000329.1:0-3251 GCA_035470765.1 Polyangiaceae bacterium
GGCGTACCACTCGATCTCCAAGAACCCCGGCGCGCCGTCTCCGCCCGTGCCGGCCGCGGACCACGTCGTGCCGCCACCGCCCGAGCCGTAGCCGGTCCCCGGATCGCCGGCGCCGCTTCCCCCACCACCGGTCCCGAACAAGGTGTCGCCGCCTGTTCCTCCCAGACTGCCACCCTGCGCGCCGCCCTGGCCCCCCGCTCCTCCTGCCGCGCCGGGTGCGCCGTTGAAGACGTTGTTGGCCCCACCGCCGCCTGCGAGCGTCAGCAACGATCCGAACGTGGTGTCGCCGCCGGCGATCCCCACCTGATACGGCGGCGCGTGTCCACCTCCTTGCCCGATGACGATCGTGTAAGCGGTGCCCGGAGTCACCGTGATCTGCTGTTTCACGACGGCAGCCGCGCCGCCGCCACCACCGCCTCCGCCCTCGAAGCAACCACCTTGCTGTGGATCGATGCATCCATTTGGATATCCCGCCGTGGAGCCGGTTCCGAAGCCGCCACCTGCTCCCCCACCACCGGTTCCAGTCAGCAAGATCGTCGTGACGCCGGGTGGGCACGTCCAAGTGGCGTCTGCGTGGAACGTCACGGACTGAATTGCGGGTCCGTCGCTCGTGGACGCGTCGCCGAATCCAGGCGACACGTCGAGCGTCGATGCCTCCGCTTGCGCCTCGGCACCGCCTTCGGACGGGTGCGTGTTTTCGTCCGTAGGCGTGCTCGCGCAGCCACTGAAGCCGAGCAGGCACACCACCACGCCCACGAAGAAGCCCTCGCGTTCCATGATCACCTCCACGCGCCCGATGCATGGCTCGATCGCACAGAACGTGCCGCGTCACCGGCTCGGTTCCGGGTGGAAAATGACAGCGCTTTCGTAATCACACCGGATTGCGCGTTGTCCATTCGTGGATCCGGGCCGATCCTCCGAAGCTACTTGCGGACGCCTTTTCGGGCTGCCGTGGCGTTCACCCTCGAGGATGAATCCTACGCCGGGCGCTCGACGACCTTCGCGCTCGCCCCGCCCACGCGCAGCACCGTGCCCGGCGCCGCGTTCGCGAGCTTCACCATCGCGAGGCCCACGCGGCGCGAGAGCGTCGGCGAGGTGCCCACGCTCGAGAGCTTGCCGACCTCGTTGCCCGCGGCGTCGAGCACCGCGGCCCCGGCCTCGGCGCCGTCCTGCGCCTCGAGCACGACGGGCACGAGCTTGCGCTTCACGTGCCCGCGCAGCTCCAGCATGCACACGACCTCCTGGCCGAGGTAGCATCCCTTGTCGAACGACACCGCGCGCTTCTCGAGCGCGGCCTCTTGCGGGTAGGTCTTGTCGTCGAAGTCGACGCCGAAGCGCGGCACGCCTCGCTCGAGCCGGAGCGCCTCCCAGCCCTGCGCGTCGCCCACCACGCCGCCGAGCTCCCCCGCGAGGGCGGCGAGCGCGGCACCGACCTCGTCCGAGTCGCGGACGAGCAAGAGCGCACCGCCGAGCCCCGTCGGATCGCACGCGGCAGAGGCCGCGCCGAGGCGCTCCCGCGCAGCGAGAAGCAGCTCTTTCGCCCGAGGCCCGTGGGCGAACGCCACGCGCACGCCGTCCTCCTTCGCGAGCTCGGCGTCCTCCATGATGAGGTGCTTGTCGAGCATCGCCATGACGTCGTCGCGCAGGCGCGCGGGGAGCACGACGAGCAGGCGCTCGCCCTCGGCGAGCACGTACAGGTCGGTGATGATGCGACCCTTCTGGGTGACGGCGAGGCCGTACTTCGCCTGGTCCACCGCGAGCTTGAGCACGTCGCACGTCACGAGACCGTTGAGCCACTTCGCGCGGTCCTCTCCCGTCACGCCGAAGGCCGACAGCTCCGGCTCGAAGACGAGCAGCGCCGAAGCGCGGGCCGCAGCGACCTGTTCAGGCAGAGAGACCATCCGCCTCAACTTGCGGCCGTTTGCGCGCCGCGGCAAGTGCTGCGACAATCCCTCGGCGATGAGCGGTATCGGCGTCGTCCTCAACCCGAAGAGCGGCAAGAACCTGCGCGACCCCGGCGCGGCGCGGCGCCTTGCGCGCACGCTCGGCGACCACGGCGTCCTGCGTGAGGCCCACTCCATCGACGAGCTCTATCGCATCGCGGAGGACTTCCAGCGCCTCGAGATCGACGTGCTCGGCATCAGCGGCGGCGACGGCACCAACCACGTCACGCTGACCGGCTTCATCGACGTCTACAAGGGCCAGGCGCTGCCGCAGGTCGCCTTCTTGCGCGGCGGGACGATGAACACCGTCGCCAACTCGGTCGGCGTCCGTCACGGCAAGCCGGAGGGGCTGCTCGATCGCCTCCTCGCCGCCTACGCCGAGCGCTCCAGCCGCCCGCTGGTGAACGTCGAGCGTCACGTGATGCGCATCGGCCAGACGTACGGCTTTCTCTTCGGCACCGGAGCGGTGTACGGCTTCCTCGCGGAGTACTACCGCGGCGGCACCGGCAGGCCGTCGACCGTCGTGGCCGCGCGCACGCTGCTGCGCGGCGTGGGCAGCGCGATGGTGGGCGGCGAGGTGGTGAGCCGGATCGCCGCGCCGTTCGTCGGCTCGGTCGAGCTCGAGGACGGCACGGCGTGGGCGGAGCGCGAGTACTTCGCCGTCGCCGGCGGGACCATCGACCAGATCGGCCTCAACTTCAAGCCGTTCTACCGCTGGGGCGAGCGGCCCGGCACGTTCCACCTGCTCGGCATCCACACCACGGCGATGGGCTTCATCGCCGATCTGCCGCGGATCTGGCGCGCCGCGCCCATGCGGGACGGCAAGACCTACGAGGCGACCGTCGCCCGCGCCACCATCCGCAGCAAGGACGGGGTGATGCGCTACATGGTCGACGGCGACCTGCACGAGACGTTGGGCCCGCTCGAGGTGTCGATCGGCCCCCGCGTGCAGATCATCCCCATCGCCTGACGCGCTGATCTGCTAAAAGCTGTCTCCGCATGCTTGCGCGCGTGTTGGCTGTGGCGATGAATGCGTACCGGGAGGCCGTGCGCGCGCGCGTCCTCTACGGCCTGCTCGCCTTCGCGCTCGCCGCGTGCGCCTACTCGGTCGTCGTCGCCAGCCTCTCCATCGACCAGCAGACCCGCGTCGTGTCGGACGTCGGCGCCGCGGCCATCTCGCTCTGCTCGGTGCTCGTCTCCATCGTCCTCGGGGCGACCGCCCTCTACCGCGAGCTCGAGCTCAAGACGCTCTTCCCCATCCTGGCGCGACCGCTCCACCGCTACGAGTACCTGCTGGGCAAGTACCTC
>DATIQP010000330.1:0-23313 GCA_035470765.1 Polyangiaceae bacterium
GACCAGGCCGAGCGCGCTCGCGTACGAGGGCGCGCTTCGCAGAATGCCGGCGTTGGCGTCGAAGAAGTAGCTCGCCAGCATCATCGCCGCGCACGCCGCCGTCGCCACCTCGGACGCCACGGCCTCGCCCTCCGACCACGGCGAGCCGATGGCGACGGCGGCGCTCCCGACCGCGAACCCCGCCACCATCTCGGGCACCTGCGCCGCGAGGTGCTGAGGATCGGAGAGCGCGCCACTCGCAGCCGACGCGACGGCGACGAGCAGACCGAGCACGAGCACGACGCCCGCCGCCTCGCCGATCATCGAGGCGGCCGCGGCCTCCCACCGGCCGGAGGCGCTCGCGCGGCGCACGAGGTCGCGCGCAGCCAGGGCCGCGAGCATCGCGAGCGCCCCGGCCGCGCAAGCGCCCGCCGTCCACGCGCCCGCCGCGACCGCCGCGCGAGAGAGCGCCCCGCGCTGGTGCCCGAGAGCTACGGCGAGCAGCAGCGCGAGTGCGGAGATCGTCCCCACGATGGCGTCGTCCCGGCGCGCGTGCGTGGCCACCTCCGCCCGCTCCGAGGCGCCGGCTGCGCGTGCGCGGAGCGAAAGGACGGCGGCCCCGGCGGCCGCGAGGAGCGACGAAACGACGAGCAACGCGATTTCGAGCATCGCGCGCGAGGTTTGGCTACTGCCCCGTCTTCGGGCTCTGCAGAACCATCAGGTGGAACTTGTTGAACTCGTTCTGCCCGAGCGTGAAGAGCACCTCGACGAGCAAGCGATAGGGGGTGTCCTTGTCGCAGATGACGATGGCCTCGCTGCCGCTCGCGTCCTTGCCCTGCGCCTGTCGCACGACACGGTCCGTGTCGCGCCAGGACTTGAGCGTCTGGCCGAGCTTGGTGATGTAGAGGTCGTTCGGCCCGCCGCGCTTGTACTTCGCCTCGACGCCGTGCGTGGCGTCGCTCGGGACGGGCACCACGGCCTCGTCCTCCACCATGATCTGCGACTTGGAGATGATGACGGGCACGCCATCCTGCGAGGCCTCCGTCGTCAGGATGCTCTTGGGCATCTGCAAGTCGTTCGATTGCGGCAGCGACGCCGACGACGCGCTCATGGTCTTGAGCAAGAACACGAGGATGATGGTCATCATGTCCATCATCGCCGTGATGTTCAGGAAGTTGATCTCCGGCTCGAGGGCGCGGCGCTTGATCTCCTTGCGGAGAATGCGCTTGAACGTCGCCATGCTCGCCGGCTTCTGCCGCGCCGGCGGCGTCCAGTTCGGAGGTTGTTGCGGGGGCCCGCCCGGGCCTTGCGGTTGCATCTTCCTCTACCTCGCCAGACCGAAGTTCACGTCGGGGAAGAGATCCTTGCCCTCCGCCGTGCGGCGGACGGCATCCATGGTCCCAACCACCGCCTGATAGGGGATGTTGGGGTTCGCGCTGATGGTCACCGACGTCTCGTCGGCGAAATCGGGCGACGAACTCTTGAGGCCGTTGACGCATTTGGTCAGGCCGCCGAAGTCGTAGTCCTTGCCGTCGGGCGTCTTGCCGACGGCGAGGCCGGGGCCGATGTCCTGGCAGCCCGGCGCGACGTTGCCGCCCTTGGCCTTGACGCTGAAGCCGTCGTTGACGATGAGGATCGTCAGGCCGAGCGTCGGCGTCGTCGGCGGACGCGCGCCCGCGCCGCCCGCCTTCGGCGGATAGGTGTCGATCGTGGCGGTGAAGGTCACCGTCACCGTCGCGAGCACGAACATCAGCACGTTGGTGATGATGTCGAGGAACGGGACGATGTTGAGCTCGCCGCCCTCTTCGTCCGGAGCGAGCTCCCTCGGCGCGGAGAGGCGCCGAATCTTTCCCCGCTGCGCAGCGCTGAGCTTTTCGTCGGCCAAGGCCAGCTCCCGCGATCAGTAGCCGCCGGGGCGGGCCGTGATGGTCAGGAGGTTGAAGACGCGCTCTTGGGTGGCGTCGAGGTCGTGCTGGATGTTCTTGCTGCGCTGGTGCAGCACGAGGTGCGTGATCATGCAGACCACCGCGATGCCGAGGCCGAACGCGGTGTTGTACATGGCCTCCGCGATGCCGTTCGCGAGGATGCGCTGCTTGTCGGCCTGCGAGAGGCCCTGCGCCGCGACCGCGCCGAAGGTGTGGATCAGACCGAGCACCGTTCCGAGCAGACCGACGAGGGTCGCGATGTTCGCGAGCGACCAGAGCGAGCCGATGCGCTTCTCGACGGCGGGCTTGAGCTCGCCGATCTTCTCGCTCATCGCGGCGTCGATCTCGTCAGGACCCTTGTTGGCGTGGGTGAGGCCTGCCTTCACGAGCTGCAGCGTCGGATAGTCGCCCGCGTCGCACAGCTTGATGGCGCGGTCGATGTTGCCCGCGGTCACCAGCTTCTTCACCTGCGCGAAGAACTCCTTGGAGTTCACGCGGTACTTCGTGAGCTGGAAGGCGAACCTCTCGACGACCATCGCGATGACGACCGCGCTGACGACGAGGTTGATGGAGAGAAACGTAGGGTTCTCTTTGAAGGCCTCCATCAAGCCGCCGCTGCTGCCGCCTCCGCTAGCCGCTGCAGGTGCCCCACTCAGAAGAGCCACGAACATCCGGTCGCTCCTTTCCAACTCCCGCTGAAGGTTGAATCGTCGCGGCGCAATGCGCGCGCGACACGCGTTGACTCAGTCGCCTCGATCACGTGCATCCACTTGGCGACAAGATTTTTGCGACGATAGCGCCTGCCGATCGACGAAGTCAAACGTTGGCCGCGACCGTGAGAAAGGCAGAGGCCCAGATTCCGCCATGGTTGTAAAGTAACACAAGTACTCAATAAGCGTCGCTTTTTTCACCCCCGAATGACCCAATCCATATTGACTGCGTCGCGTCTCACCCTGCATGCTGGATCGGCATCGCGACTGCGGTGCCCTTAGAGATAGGGACGGTCCTAGAGACCCAACACGGCTCGCCCAGCGCGTGCTCACCGACGTGACCCGAAGTGCTCGGCTTGCGTAGGCCGCGCGCGTTCCTGTAGTCTCCCTTCGCTTTGTTTTTGTGCGATGCCGTTCAGCGGCATCGCGAGTCGATTTTTTTGAAAGACGCGCTCACACGCTAGTGCCCACTTCGCTGTCGACTTGGCGCACACATTCGAGGAGAGGAAACGAACAATGGCTGCACTGTGGAAGCACTTCAGGGACGGTGGATGGGGCATGTACCCCATCGTGTTTTGGTCGATCCTGACGATCGGGATCATCATCGAGCGCGCCCTCTATCTGTTCGGCTCCTCGATCAACAAGGACGTGTTCCTTGCGACGATGCAGAAGTGCATCCTCGCGGGTGACGTCGCCAAGGCGGTCAAGATGTGCTCCGCCGCCAACGCGCCCCTCGCGCGCATCGTGCAGGCGGGCCTGGTGAAGGTGAATCGCCCCGACGAGGAAGTTCAGGCGGCGATGGACGAAGCCGCGCTGCGCGAGCTTCCGAAGATTTCGAAGCGCACGGGTTACCTCGCGCTGCTCGCCAACCTCTCGATGCTCTCGGGTCTGCTCGGCACCGTGTCGGGTCTGATTCAGAGCTTCGGCGCGGTGTCCGGCGAGAGCGTCGACCCGAGCCAGAAGGCCCGCATCCTCGCCGAAGGTATTTCGGAAGCGATGAACTGCACGGCCTTCGGCCTCATCGTCGCCATCATGGGCCTCATCGGCTTCGCCATTCTCAACGGCAAGACGCAGGGCCTCGAGGACGACATCAACGAGTCGAGCGTGCAAGTGCTCAACCTCGTGGTGACCAACCGCCAGAAGGTCAACCTGGGCGGCGTTCCGCAGTGAAGTGACCCGCGTCGTGAGAGCGTCCGAGGGGGCCCCGGCGAGGGGCCCCCGAACGACTCCGGCGCGATCGTTGGCGATGAATTGAGAAGCTCGAGGCAGTCACAAGGAGCCACGGAATGGCAGGCGTAGACGTCGGCGGAGGCGGAGGAAAACGCAGGGCGGTCGATTCGGACATCAACATGATTCCGTTCATCGACCTCCTGATGGTGACCATCTCCTTCTTGCTCATCACGGCCGTGTGGTCGCACATGGCGCGCATCAACGCGGACGCGCAGGTGCCAGGGCCTCCGAGACCCGACACCGAGCAAGAGAAGGTGGAGCCGGAGAAGATCCTGCACATCGAGATGCGTCAGCCCGAGAAGTTCACCCTCACGTGGAAGCAGGGCGCGCAGGTCGTCAACTCGTTCGACGTACCCCGCCGCGACGACGTGAAGGACGACAAGGGCAACAAGGTCGTCCGGTACCCCGACCTCGGACAGCGCATCGGCGAGGAGTGGAAGAACACCGGCTCGCACCGCGACCCCACGGACAAGAAGCTGGATCAGGCCGTGCTCCACACGGACAACGACACCCAGTACCTGTTCATCATCGGCGTCATCGACGCGATCTACGGCACGCACCGCAAGATGAACTTGCCGAGCGGCAAGCAGGACGACGTGCCTGCGTTCAACGTCACCTTCGCGGTCAACTGAGGATAAATACGATGCCCGTTCATGAGCCCGGCCGCCGATTGATGCATTTCGTGCCGCTCAAGTTCGTCGTCGAGAAGGCGGTCGGACACGGCAGGCGCGGAACCAACGCAAACCTCTCGCTCACGTCGATGATCGACTTCTTGATCGTCGTCGTCGTCTTTTTGCTGATGACGTTCAGCTCCTCGGGTGAGGTGCCGCCCGCCAAGGGTCTGCACATCCCGCAAGCCGAGAACACGCTCGACATGATCGACGCGCCGATGGTCTCCATCAACGGCAGCCAGCTCCTCGTCGACGGCTCGCCCGCGGGCAACACGCACGCGATCGAGGACGCCAAGCGCTTGCAGCGCATCGACGAGCTCTTCAACATCCTCAAGGGCAAGCGCGAGGTGTGGAAGCAGCTGCACCCCGGCAAGGACTTCCCGGGCGTGGTCGTGCTCCAGGTCGACCAGGACGTCCCCGCGGTCGTCGTCAAGAGCACGTTCCAGACGGCGGCCTTCGCCGGCTACCCCAACGTCAGCTTCATGGTGAACCAGCTCCCGAAGTCTCACTGAGAGAGCGATCATCGGGGAAAGGCCGCTGGGCTGCGTCGCTGCTCAGCGGTTTTTCTTTGTCGAAAGCGAGGTCGAGACGTGCCCGCGCCGCCGAAAAAGAAAGAGACACGCAAGCCGGGCCTTCCGGCGATCCACAAGGGCCGCGAGCAGCGCCTCGCGGGCAAGTGGAGCCGGCCGACGGGCACGGTGTGGCTCGTCGTCGGCGCTGGGCTGCTCGCGTCGCTCTTGATCTACCGGTTCGTCTCCGACCGGGACATCGAAGGGCGGCGCACGGCGCTGCTGGCGAAGCAGCGCGCGGTCGAGGCGACGGTGGGCGCGGAGTGGGCCCCGCTGCGCGACCGCATCGAGAAGTACATCCTCGCCAAGGGGGGCGACTTCGAGGGCGAGCACGTCGCGGCCGAGGCGAAGTCGTGGAGCGCGCAGGCGCAGCCCGGCCTGTATTTGCGGCTGCGCCTGGCCGACGCGAAGAGCGCGGACACGATCCGAAGGGCGGCGGCTGACTCGGCGCGCGACGCGTTCACCGGGTGCATGCTCAAGACGGACAACGCGGCCCTCGCGCGCGGCGAGGTGGATGCTTCGGCCTTCCCGGACCAACCGTGGAACCTGCGCCAGGCGTACGCCGCGACGCGCATCCTGACGCCGGAGTGGGTCGGGGAGGTCAAGGACGCGACGGATCTGTTGCGCCTTCGCGTCTTCGAGCAGCAGTACGACAAGGCCGAGAAAGACGAGATCCCGCGCGCGATCGACATCGTCAAGCGCGCGGAGTTCTTCTTGCTCGTGCTCGACGAGACCGCGGACGATCCGGCCACTGCCGCAGGCTCGAGCGGAGCGAGAGCTCGGAGTGAAACGTCGACTGGAGCGGCCACGGCCGCGGCCGACGACGGCGGCGTGGACACCGCCGAGGAGCAGCTCCAGCTCGTGGCCCACTGGGCGCGCGTCTACGTGCTCGATCTCCAGAAGAACGTCGAGATCCTCCGCACCCGGCAGCACGCCGCCGCGGAGTTCGTCTTCGCCGGCGGCAAGCCGGTGACCGACCCCGAGACGCTCGACGCGATGAAGCGGCAGGTGAACAACTGCGCCCTCGCGCAAGAGGTCCACGCCGCGATCGAACGTCAGTGAGAACGTGCCGGCGTGCCATCTGCGCGGCGGCCGCTCAGTAGCGCACGAGCACGTGCAGATCGGCGAAGTTGAGGCCGGTCGGCGCTCGCGGCAGGGCGGTGCCCGCCGCGAGGTGGAGCGGCCCCGTGTCGAAGCGCTCGAGCGCGGCTTCGGCGCCGGCGATTGGACCTTCGACCACGGCGCCGCCCGTGCCGCTCGAGCCGTCGACGCCGTCCGTCGCGATGGCGGCAAACAGCGTCCGGGGCGGGATCCGCGTCGCCATCATCGCCGCGAGGTGGCTCGAGCGCCCGCCGCGCCCGCGCGCCGCGGGGTCGACGCGTAGCGTGGGCTCCGCCATCCGCACGAGCGCCTCGCCGGGGCGCATCGCGTCCGCCGCGTGCGCGTAGTCGTCGGCGAGGGCGCTCAGGTCGCGCGCGGGCGCCGCCGTGCGAGCCTGGAACCCTTCGCGCGCCAGCCCTTCGCGAACCAGCTCGCCGAAGAGCGGCGGATCCGCGAGGACATCGCAGCGCTCGTGGTCCTTCCACGTCTCGATCCAGGGAAGGTCGTCGCCGAGCCCAAGGCGAGCGGCGACACGCTCCGCGTCGGTGACGCTGGTTGGGTCGGCCACGCTCGGTCCGGAGCCGACGTCCTCGGGCCCGCCCTCGAGCACGTCGCTCACGATCAGCGTGCGCCGAGCGCGGGCGCCGCACGCGCGCGCGAGCCCGCCGCCCTTGATGCGCGAGAGGTGACGCCTGACGACGTTGACCTCGGCGATGGGGGCGTCGGCTTCGAGCATCGCGCGGACGACCTCTCGCTTGCGCGAGAGCGACAGGCCCGGAGCGGGCGCACACAGCAGCGAAGACGTCCCGCCCGAGATCAAGAAGAGCCTATTGGCGTCGCTCGCCGACGCGGCCAGGGCGAGAGCCGCTTCCGCCGCGCGCACCGAGAGCTCGTCGGGCAGCGGATGCGCGGCCTCCAGCACTCGCACCCGCGGATCCCCGGGCGCCCAGGCCGAGCCCGCCGGCACCACGGCCAGCGCCTCGATGAGGGCGCCGCCGCGCACTCGAAGCGCGCCCTCGAGCATCGCGCGCGCGCACTTGCCCGCGGCGACGACGACGATCGGGCGGTCGTCGCCGGCGAGCGCCGCGGCGACGCGCCCCGCGAGATCGACGCGCGCGCTGGCGTCGCGCCATGCTCGGAGAACCTTCTCTCGCGGGGTCATCGGTCTTCGCTACGGTATCATCGACGGATGCCTTACCCCGCGCGCGCCGCCGTCGTCGCCACGTCGATGCTCGCCGCCGCGTGTGGCGCTCGAACCGGCTTGCTCGCGCCGGAGCTCGCCGACGCGTCGATCGACGCGGCCGACGCGGCCGACGCCCGGGACGCGCCGATCGACGTCGCCCACGACGCGCCTCCCGCCGTGCCGGGGTGCGCCGACGGGCAGCGGGAGGGGTTCGTCGACGCGAAGGTGTTCACGGACATCGCGGGGTGCTCGGGCGGCTGGAGCATCCCCGGCGTGATGGCGTCCAACCCGGGTCTCGCGCCCGCGTGCCCGACGTTCTCCACGCACGACACCTTGCAGCCGGCGTGCAATCGGCAAGCAGGCGACGACGGGACCAACCCCGACGGCTCGGGGTGCGACGTCGCCGACCTCTGCGAGAGCGGCTGGCACGTCTGCACCGGCGCAGCCGACGTCACGAGCCACGCGCCGAAGGGCTGCGACGGCGTCGTGACCGGGGGCGACCCGCCGATGTTCTTCGTTACGCGGCAGTCGAGCAACGGCTGCGGCGACTGCGCGACCGGCACGCGCACGGACCCGGGCTGCAACTCGGCCAGCTGCACGACCGGGTGCGAGCAGACCGCGTGGACCTCGAACGACGTCTTCGGTTGCGGGAACCTGGGCGCCACGTCGCCCATCGTGGAGTGCGGTCCCTTGGACAGGTTCTCGAACAACCTGTGCGGCGACGTGGGGAGCAACTGGAGCTGCACCGACGACGGTTCGGGCTTGTGCGAGGCGTACGCGATCGTCCACGGGGGACCGGCCTTCGGTGGGGCGCTCTGTTGCCGAGACTGAGACGGAGGCGGAGACCGAGATCAGCGACGGGTGTCGCCTACGTCGACGACGTGGGCGCCGAACAGGCCTTGGTAGCCGATCACCAGCGTCACGGCGAAGCCGAGCACGTCGACGGTCGTCGGATCGGCGGCGGACAGCGCCTCGCGGCTCCAGCGCACCGCGGCGCGGACGCCCACGAACGGGCTCGAGGCCTTGCCGAGCCAAGGAAGCTCGAGGCCCACACCGAACGAGAGGCCCGCGACGTCGGCGAACGGCCCGCCCGTGGGCTGGGCCACGAACGCGCCCACGTCGAACGCGAGCGAGTCGATGAGCAAGTCGGCGTACGGCGAGCCGAGCTCGAGGCCCTCGAAGAACCGCCCGAGGAAGAGAGGCCGCAGCTCGATGCCGCCCGTGAGCACGCGGAGCGGCTCGGCGCCCGCGCCGAAGCCCTCCTCGTAGGTCGCGAAGAGGCCTGCAGTCTGCAGGTATCGAAAGCGCAGGTCCAGCGCGCCGCTGACGCCGCGAGCGGACGCGGCAGCCCCAGCGCTGAACGCGAGCGCGACGTCGCCGTCGAGGCGTCCGTAGCTCGTGTCGCCCACGTCGGCGCACGCGAGCATCGTGACGAGCGAGCTAATCGGAAGAAGCATCCTCGCTCCCGCTCACGGCGGCAGTGATCGCCTCGCGGAGCTCGGGCGCGAACACCAGCCTCACGCGCTCGAGTGTCTCGCCCTTCAGTCGCGACAGGAGGAACGACACCTCGCTGAGGGGACGAGACTTGCCCTTGGAGTAGACGACCAGCGGCTCCTTGTCGGCCTCGAACGGCACGTCGCTCGCGACGTCGAGGCCGACGTGCACCTCGGGATCCAGGCCCGCGCTGCGAGCTACGTCGCGCGCGGTCGCGAGCGCGCGGGCGCGGCCGGCGGCGTTCGCGTTCTCGCCGAAGAGCTCGTACGTCTTGAACAGCGCGCGCACGCGGATGCGGCGGGCAAGGTCCGCCAGCGGCTCGTCCTTGCTCCGCTCCCAGGCGTGCATCGCCACGGTGAGCGCCGCGTCGTCGAGCTCGAGGTACTCACCGAGCGGGAGGTCGTTGCCGTGGGAGGCGAGCTCGAGCGCGCGTGGGGTCCCCTCGATGCGCGCGCCCTCGGCGATGAGGCGCGCGGCGCGCGAGAGGATCGCGCGGATCATCCACTCGGCGGCGCGCGTGGCCTTGTGCAGGTAGACCTGCTGGAACATGAAGAGCCGCGCGATCAAGAAGGCCTCGATCGCAGGGAGGCCTTTCGCGCCGTCGATGGCGAGCGCCGGCGCCTCGTCCTTGGACTCGCTCGGGGCAAAGCGCAGGCTGCGCAGGAGCCAGTCGAGATCGAAGACGCCGTAGCGCACGCCGGTCGCGTGGGCGTCGCGCAAGAGGTAGTCGCACCGGTCCACGTCGAACGTCCCGCTGACGGAGCGGGCCCGGTAGGGGAGGGGATGCTCGCCGGAGACGAGCGCCGCCACGCGACCGGGCATGGCCGGGTCCTCGGCGGCGAGCACGCGGTGCACCGCGGTGCCGGGGTCGAGCACCACGCGCCGCGTCCACTCTTCGTGCTCGGGCACGCCGGGGATGGCGTCCTCGAACAGGTGCGACAGCGGCCCGTGGCCGACGTCGTGGAGCATCGCCGCCGCGAGCGCGTCGCGCGCCCGGTCGCTCGTGATCTGCTGCCAGTAGGGGAGCTCTCCGTGGATCGACCGCAGCCGCGCGAGCAGGAGCTTCATCACGAACGCGGCGCCGACGGCGTGCGCGAAGCGCGTGTGCTCGGCCCCCGGAAATGCGAACGACGTCACGCCGAGCTGCCGCACGCGCCGCAGGCGCTGCACCTCCGGCGTGTCCATGAGCCGCTCGACGATGCGCTCCTCGTCCGCTTCGAACGAGACGAGACCATGGACCGGGTCGCGCAGGATCACTGCCGCACGCTCGAGCCGCAGGCGAGAGTTCGGAGTGAAGAGTCGATCATCGGGGTCAGCCTACCGCAAAGCGGCGCGCGGCGCGGGCGTGACGTCGAGCGTGGTCTCCGCCAGCGCGCCGTCGTCGCAGAATGCGCGGATGCGGAGCGGGCCCTTCGGGGCCTCGAGGTCTGCGTACGGGGGGAGCCGGGCGGGGCCGGCGCCGAGCGACCGCTCCGCGTGCCAGCTCGGGTGAAAGGGCGCGTCCGGCTTACCGTGGGCGTCGACGGCCCAGGCCATCGGCAAGCTCGGCTCGTGCAGGATCACGCGGAGGCCCGCGGAGTGCCAGTCGAGCGAAGCGCGCGCGGCGCTGGCGGGGAGCGCCGCGCCGCCGACCGCCTCGATGGTGGGGCCGACGCCGAGCCGAAGCAGGCGCGCGCGGCTGGTGGCGATCGCCACCGAGCCGATGTCTCCCGTGATCGCGCGGCGGCCGAGCGCGACGGCGGCCTCGGCGGTCGTCCCGCTGCCTCCGAACAGGTCCACGACGAGCCCGCCCTCGGGCGTCGCGCAGCGCACGATCCGGTCGAGCAGCGCGCGGGGCTTCTGCGTCGGGTAGCCGGTGCGCTCGCTCGGAGCCGCGTGGCGCAGCGGCGCGACGTCGGTCCAGAGCGCGTCGACGCGGCGCTCTCGGAAGTACTTGCCGGCGTCGTCCTCGACGAGGAAGTACTTGATGTAGACGCGGCCGCTCGCGGTGCGATGGACGCGGCCCTCCTTTTCGAGCTTGGCGATGGACGCGTCGGTATAGTCGCCGCGCGGCGCCGTGGTGAACGCGCGCCCTTCGTCGTCGAAGCGCACCGCGCGGTCGTCGATCGGCTCGAGGCGCGTCGGCGGCCGCAAGACGGCCTTCTCGCCGCCGTAGACGAGCAGCGTGTCGAGCGTGCGCCCGAACTGCCCGCTCGCGGCCTGCCGCCCGAGGTTTGGAGCGCGCCGCCAGACGATCTCGTTCTTGAAGCGCTCGCGCCCGAGGACCTCGTCGAGCACCACGCGCACGAGATAGGCCGAGCGCCAGTCCAGGTGGATCCAGAGCGTTCCGTCGTCGCGGAGCAGCCCCGCGAGCGCCTCGAGACGCGGAGCGAGCATGTCGAGGTAGGCGCCGACGCCGTCGCGCCCCCGCCAACGATCCTGGAAGGCGACGTTACGTCGCGTGCGGCCGTCCGCGGCGCCGTCGAGGCGCGCCTCGGCGACGTAGTCCGTCTGCGACGCGTACGGCGGGTCGACGTAGACGAGGTGCGCGCGCACGCCGCGTGACGCCAGCAACGCGGCGTTGTCGAGCGCGTCGCCGAAGAGAATTCGCGCCTCGTCGGCGCCGTGTTCGATGACGCGCGCGCTCGGCGCCGGCCGCGGGCTCTCGCCGGGCGTCCAGGTGCGGCCGGACCAATCGAGGCGCACGTCCCGTGCCATCACCCTCACTCTACTCGCTCGCCGCGCCGCACGTCAGCTCATGCGTCCTGCCGGAAGTTGTGGCTCGTCGAACGCGTCCTTTGCTAAGCCCGGGCCCATGCGATCCCATGCCTTCCTCCTCGTAGCGCTCACGACGTCGCTGGTCGCGAGCTGCACCCCCTCGAAGGAGCAATCCCAGGTCGCTCCGAGCGCCTCCGCGTCCGCGCCGGCCGCGCCGGCGGCCTTCGATCCGAGCATGCTCGCCGCCTTGCAGCCCCTGCCCAAGACCGCCGACGGCGCGACGCCCGCGAGCGCCGATCGGGTCACCCTCGGCAAGATGCTCTACTTCGAGGCGCGCCTTTCCAAGAACCACGACGTGTCCTGCAACACGTGCCACAAGCTCGACGCGTTCGGCGTCGACGGCACGCCCACCAGCGAAGGCCACCGCAAGCAGCACGGCAACCGCAACGCTCCGACCGTCCTCAACGCCGCGATCGAGTTCCGCCAGTTCTGGGACGGCCGCGCGGCGGACGTGGAAGAGCAGGCGACGGGGCCCATCGTGAACCCGGTCGAGATGGCGTCGGACGAGAAGCGCGTCGTCGAAACTCTCTCGTCGATGCCCGAGTACGTCGACGCCTTCAAGAAGGCGTTCCCCGGCGACAAGGCCGCCATCACGCTCAAGAACGTGGGGGTGGCCATCGGTGCGTTCGAGCGCAAGCTCCTCACGCCCTCGCGCTTCGACGCCTACCTCGCCGGCGACCACAAAGCCCTCACCGAAGCCGAGCTCGCGGGCGCCGCGAAGTTCGTCCAGACCGGTTGCCCGACCTGCCACCTCGGGGCGGACGTCGGCGGAAGCCTTTACCAGAAGGCCGGTCTGGTGAAGCCGTGGCCCAGTCAGACCGACCAGGGACGCTTCACCGTCACCAAGCAGGACACCGACCGGATGATGTTCAAGGTGCCGAGCCTGCGAAACGTCGAGAAGACGGCCCCCTACTTTCACGACGGCTCGGTCGCGATCCTCGACGAGGCCGTCCGGATGATGGCCCGCCATCAGCTCGGCAAGGAGCTCGACGACGCGGACATCAAGTCGATCGTCGCCTTCTTGAAGACGCTGACCGCCTCCCCCGCCGCGGACCTTGCCGCGCCGCCCACGCTGCCGAAGAGCACCGCGACCACGCCGAAGCCCGATCCGAAGTAGCGGCGGCCTTAGCCGTCCTTCTTGACGATCTTGACCTGCTGCGACGAGCGGCGGCGCGTACCGGTTTCGAAGCGCTGCGGCCCAGGGGTGTATCGCGGCGGCGGCGGGGTCGACGTGGCGTTGGGCGGAATGCTTCGCGCCCGCACGATCTGACCATCTTGGACGATCTCGATCCCGATCGCGCGGCACCGCCGCGAGAGGCGGTCGAGGTCCACGCCGGGCGCGACGAGCAGGCCGCCGGCGGGCGACGGCTCCGTGAAGAGCTCGCTCGTGGGCCTGCGCGTGCGGAGCAGCTCGCGCAGGTTCGGGTCGTCGACCCACAGGAAGCCCGCGGTCGGGACGAACGTCCCGCGGCCGAGCACCACGCTGGCCTGGGCGAGCGTCTTCGACAACGTCTCCGGCAAAGGCGCGACGGCCTCGATGCGCTGGCGAACGGCGTCGGCCTCGAGGCCGGCCGAGATCGCGCGCGCCAGCGTCTGCGGTGCCACGAGGAGCTCGAGCGCGTCCGCGCATCGCGCCACCTCGACGAGCGGCCCGATGGCCAGCGCGTGCGCGACGCGCGTCTGCGGGCCGAGCCGCAGCACGTGCGAGTCGAGGAAGTGCGCCCCGCCCTGGCTCGACGGCGAGCGACCGCCGAGCAACGCGCGGCCTCGGGGCGTGAGCCGGAGCATCATCGCCCGGTCCTGCTCGACCTGCGCGCGCTCCTCGTCGCTGAGAGCGTCGTCGGGGATGCTGTCGCGACGGACTTCCGGGGCCTCTTCCCCTTGCGGGTCGTCCTCGCCGACGTCCAGGATGCCCAGCGCAGGCAGGCTCTCGCGGACGATCCTCCGAGCGACGGTCATCGGTTCGACGAGCTGGGCGCCGCCGGTCGCCCCGCTGCGCTCCGCCCACCGGCGGAACAGTCGCGCGAGGCCGGGGAGGCGGTGGTCCGAGCGCAGGTAGCGCTCCAGCGCACGCCACGGGATCCAACCCTCGCCGAGATCGGTCAGCGCCTCGAGCAAGAGCTCCCGCACGACGCCGATGGGGCTCGGGTCGCGGGAGTCGAGGGCGAGGCGCAGCACCTCGGGCTCGTCGCGGGCTTCGTCCCAGGCGCCGCCCTTGCGCCACGCCGAGAACAACAGGGCCGGCAGGTCCGACATCGCGAGCGACCCTGGCGGCGACGAGACGACGAGCGCCGACGGTTCCCAGAGCCCGACGGCTCGCGAGAGCGCGATGGTCATCGCGACGTGCGGCGGCTCGCGCCCGAAGCGCGTGCCGAGCTTCTGCGTGAGGGACTTGGGCGTGCCGATGTTCGGCTTCACCTCGCCCGTGGTCTCGCGAGCCGCGAGCGCGAGGGCGAGCGCGAGCGGGCTGGGGTCGAGCGCGAAGCGGGCGCGGCGCGGGGCGTGATCGCCGGAGAGCACAAAGCGCTTCACTTCGTCGCGGCGCGCCGCGCGCTCGGCCCGGTGAGCGGCCGACACGATGAGCGAGACCTCGGTCGGCACGATGTGGCGGTTCGGGTGGACCGGCACGAGGAAGCCGCGCCGCTCCAGGGCCGAGCCCACCCCGCGCCGCGACGGCGAGACGCCGGTCGCCGTGCGCAAGCGGAGCGGCTCGCGCTCGATCTCGAGCAGCTCCTCGGTGTCGACCTCGCCGCCCTCTCGCTCCACCGTCTCGAGCACGCGCATCTCGGACGGCGCGAGCTTGTCGATCTCGGCGCGCAGCGCGACCGGATCGGAGAGCACCTCCCACGCGGGCTCGAGCGCGAGGACGATCGGCGTCGTCGCCGGGCGCCCGAGGTAGTGCGAGGCGATCGCGCTCATCGTCTCGAACGACGCCTGGGCGAGCAGCGCGCGCGCCCCACGCGGATCCTCGCCCTCCCACGAGCGCAGCTGGAGCAGGTGCGCGGACGGCAGGACGAGCTCGACGGCGCCCTTGCCCTTGGGCAGGTCGGGGCGGGCGGAGCGCGCGAACATGAGGCCGCGCGCGAGCAGCGGTTCGAGCGATGGCGGAACGGCCGACGCGAGAAGCGTCCCCTTCGCCTCGGCGACGCGATGCAAGAGCTCCACCGCCGCGGGCGGCAAGCGCGACGGCTCGCGGAGATCGGGCAGGGCTACGAGCGCCCGGGCGACCTGCGAAGGCGTGTCGAGGCGCTTGGCCGCGTCCACCCGGATGCCCATCCGATCGATGAGCGAATCCAGCTCCTTCGGGGGCAAAGCCCGAAGGACGTCCACGATTCGGGTGGTCTGGTCATGGGCGTCCACAGAGGATAGCCCTCCGAGTATACACCGTTTTGGCGCTCAGTCGGCGGGCATGTAGCACGCCGACATCCGTGGACGGCGCTTCAGAGGGCGCGGCGGACGAAGAGCTCTTCCAGCGTCTCGCGCTTGGGGTTGACGCTGCGCACCTCGGCGCCATGGTCGTGGACCACGTCGAGGACGCGCTTGGTCGCGTCGTAGTCCGCTGACTCGACCACGACCACGTCCGGCATCTGCCGCAGCTCGAATCCCGCGTCGGCGAGCGCCTTGCGCACCGCGTCGCTCGCGTTGGCGATGGCGATCTCGCTACGGGAGGAGGACGACTGCAGCAGCTCGCGCAGCGGCCCCGAGACGACGACCTCCCCGCGCCGCAGGATGCAGACGCGGTCGCACAGCATCTCGACGTCGTTCAGGATGTGGGTCGAGAAGAAGACCGTCTTGCCACGAGCGCGCTCCTCGAGGATGAGGTCCCGGACGTCCTTGCGGCCCACGGGGTCGAGCCCGCTCATCGGTTCGTCGAGGATGAGCAGATCGGGATCGTGCACGAGCGCCGCGGCGAGGCCGACACGCTGGCCCATGCCCTTGGAGAGCGCGCGCACCGGCCGATCGATCGCCTCGGTCATCCCGACGCGGGCGATGACCTCTTCGACGCGCCGAGCGAGCTTCTTGCCGCTCATCCCCGACAGCCTCCCGCACAGCGAGACGAACTCGCGCGGCGAGAGGTACGGGTAGACGTACGGGTTCTCCGGCAAGAAGCCGACGCGCGCCATCGCGTGCGGCGAAGGCACCCGCTCGCCGAGCAGCGTGGCCTCGCCGCCGGTGGGGAAGATCAGGCCGGTGAGCATCTTGATGCACGTCGTCTTGCCGGCGCCGTTCGGTCCGACGAAGCCGAACACCTCGCCGGACCTCACCTCGAACGAGATGCCCTTGACGGCCTCGACCTTCTTGCCCGTGAAGGGTTTTCGAAAGGTCTTCTTCAGGCTCGAAACGACCAGTACGGGCTCGGTCACGTCTTCTCCTGGGTCGGCTCTGGCATCGGCGTGGTCTCGGCTTCGGGCTCCGGCGAGCTGGGCGAGCGCGTGCCGGAGGAGTACTCGTGCAGCTTGTACTGCACCTTTCGCGTCGAGACGCCCAGGATCATCGCGGCCTTCGAGGTGGAGCCGCCGCAAGCCTCGAGCGTCTTGAGGATGGCGTAGCGCTCGATATCGTAGATCGTGGTGCCTGGAATGGCCGGCGGCCCGCCGCCTCCGCCGGCGCCGTCGAGCATCGCCGAGGGCAAGTGGCGCCGCTCAATCGACCGGCCGTCGCACAGCACGACGGCTCGCTCGATCACGTTCTCGAGCTCGCGCACGTTGCCCGGCCAGCTGTAGGCGGCGAAGATCTCCAGCACCGCATCGGAGAGGGAGTCGATCTCGCGACCGTTCTCCACCGCGTAGCGCCGCAGGAAGAAGCTCGCGAGCAGCGGCACGTCGCGCTTGCGCTCGCGCAGCGGGGGCAGCTCGACCGGCACGACGTTGAGCCGGTAGAAGAGATCCTCCCGGAACGTCCCCTTCCTGATCTCGGCGCGCAGGTCACGGTTGGTGGCGGCGATGACGCGCACGTCCACCTTGAGCGTCTCGTTGCCGCCGACGCGCTCGAAGCTCTTCTCCTGGAGCGCACGCAGCAGCTTCACCTGCGTCCCGATCGGGATCTCGCCGATCTCGTCGAGGAAGAGCGTGCCGCCATCGGCCTGCTTGAATCGCCCCTCGCGCCGCGCCACCGCCCCGGTGAAGGCGCCGCGCTCGTGACCGAACAGCTCGCTCTCGAGCAGCCCCTCGGCCAGCGCCGCGCAGTGCAGGCGGACCAGGGGCTTGTTCGCCCTAGGCGACGCCGCGTGGATCGCTTCGGCGATGAGCTCCTTGCCCGTGCCGCTCTCGCCCGTGATGAGCACGCTCGCGCGGCTTGGCCCGACCTGCGCGATGAGCTGCAACAGCTCCTGCATCTTCGGGTCGTTCGTGACGATGTGGTGGAAGGCGTTGCGGTCGCGGAGCTTGTCGCGGAGTGCCTGCGCCTCCTGGACGAGGCGCGCCTTCTCCATCGCGCGCTCGATCACGGCGCTCAGCGCCTCGTACTCGAGCGGCTTGGTGAGGTAGTTCTCCGCGCCCTTCTTCACGGCGGCGACCGCGCTCGAGATCGTCCCGAAGGCCGTCATCACCACGAAGACGACGCCCGGCAGCGCGGCGCGGGCCTTCTCCATCAGCGCGATCCCGTCCAGGCCCGGCATCTTCAGGTCGGTCAGCACCACGTCGGGTGTGAACTCCTCGAGCTTGCCGAGGGCCTTGAAGCCGTCGGCGGCTGTCTCGGTCTGGTAGCCCTCGTCGTGGAGGAGCTCGCTGAGGGCGGCGCGGGCGTTCGCTTCGTCGTCGACGATGAGGATGCGTCCGCGGGATGGCATGGCGGGGAGCATAGATCAAGACGGAGACGGAGACGGAGGCGGAGACGGAGGCGGAGACGGAGGCGGAGACGGAATCAGTGAATGCGGGTTTGGGGCTTTGTAAAGGCGCCGAAATTCCCCCGTCCCAAACCCTCTTTCTTCTTTCCCCCTGGGACAAAAGGGGTGTTACAACGCTGAGCCACCAGCATGAAGACGCGCTCCGGCTTGGCTCGTTCGCTCCTGGCTCTTGTTTGCCTTGTGCCTGCGCTTGCGCTCGTTCCGCGCGATGCCCACGCTCAGAAGATCACCTTCGGAGGGGGCGGGGGCGGCAGCTCCAGCGCCGCGCCGAGCTCGGGGACCGCGACGCCTGCGCCCAAGTCCACGGCCGCCGCAGCGAAGCCTGCCGAGGCGACGAAGGAAGAGACCAAGGAGGAGGAGGCGAAGCCCACGGAGGAGTGGGCCGAGCGCGACTCCGCGGTCGACGAGAGCAACTCGTCCTACGGCGCGATGGGCTTGCTCCACACGATGCACGCGCAGCCCGGCAAGGGCGGTCAGTTCCGCATGGGCTTCACGACCGAGTTCTTCTCGGCGGGCTTCCTCTGCAGCACCGTGTATCCGTGCCCGAACCCGGCGGGCGGCAACGCCATCACGACGGACAAGACCAACCACGTCGGCGGCCGCATCAGCCTGAGCGCGTCCATCATCGACTACATCGAGGCCTACGCGTCGACCGACGCCTACGCGAACGCGAACGACAACAACCACCCGACGCTGCTCCAGGTCCTCGGCGATCTGACGCTCGGCGTGAAGGCCGCCTACGACTTCAACACCAAGTTCTTCTGGGTTGGCTTCGCCCCCGAGCTCGATCTGCTCAACGGCGCGGGCGCGGTCGGCCTCAATGGCGCCAGCACGAGCGCGCGCTTCGTCATCCCCGCCACCCTCGATCTCCGCCAGATGGCGAGCAAGATCCCGCTGCGCACCAGCCTCAACCTGGCCTACTCGGTCGACAACTCGGCCGCCATCGTCGCAGACACCGAGACCAAGCGCGGCCAGCCCATCACGCGCATCGAGCGCTTCGGCCTCGGCATCAACCGCGTCGACCACTTCGACATCCACTTCGGCGCCGAGACGTTCCTCCTCAACGACCGCATCCGTCCGTTCCTCGAGTTCGACCTGCTCGCGCCGATCAACCGCCAGGGTTACGCGTGCCACGCGCCGTTCACCCCGAAGGCGAACCCGAGCAACGACAACTGCCTCGCGAACGACACCATCCCGCCGACGAACATCACCCTCGGCGCGCGCTTCTTCCCCTGGAAGCACGGCTTCAGCCTCCTCGCCGCGGTCGACATCGGCATGACCGGCGTCGCGAACTTCATCGAGGAGCTCGCCCCGAACGCGCCGTACATGGTCTACCTCGGCGCCGGCTGGGCGATCGACACCTGGGAGCGCCCGCCGGTCGAGAAGATCAAGACCATCGAGAAGAAGATCGAGGGCAAGGCGCCCGTGCGCGGCCACGTCAAGGGCTACGTCCACGAGAAGGACAAGGCCGAGGGCGGCGCCGTCGCCGGCGCGGTCGTCGCTTGGGACAACCACCCCGAGCTCACCGCGCTCTACACCGGCCCCGACGGCCGCTTCACGACGCAGGAGCTCAACGAGGGCAACTACACCTTCTCGATCAAGGCCGACGGTTACAAGGACGGCACCTGCGCCGGCACGCTCACCAAGGCCGGCAACGATGTCCAGGTCGACTGCCCGCTCGAGGCGCTGCCGCGCGTCGGCACGCTCCTCGGCCATGTCCGCGACGGCGAGAGCAACGCCCCCGTGCCCAGCGCGAACATCAAGTTCAAGGACGCGACCGGCAAGGAGCTCGCGCTCACGGCCGACTCGCAGGGCGCCTTCCGCTTCGAGGGCGTCGCCCCGGGCGAGGGCGAGATCACCGTCGATGCGCCGGACTACCTGGCCTACGTCGACCACACCAACGTCAAGGTCCGCCAGGACAACACCTTCGACCCGATCATCCGCCACAAGCCGAAGCAGTCGCTCGTGACGGTCGGCGCGAAGGAGATCACGATCAAGCAGCAGGTTCAGTTCGCGCTCGACCAGGACGTCATCCTGCCCGAGTCGACGCCGCTGCTCACCGAGATCGCAGACGTCCTCATCAAGAACCCGCGCATCAAGCAGGTCGAGGTGCAGGGCCACACGGACAACACCGGCACGCCGGAGCACAACCAGGACCTCAGCGACCGCCGCGCCGGCTCGGTGCGCAACTGGCTGATCCAGCACGGCGTCTCGCCGGACCGCCTCGTGGCGAAGGGCTACGGGCAGACCAAGCCGCTCGTGCCGAACGTGACGACGGCGAACAAGGCCAAGAACCGCCGCGTGCAGTTCATCATCCTCGACCAGGAGAAGGCTCCTGCGGGCGGTGGTGGCAAGCCGGTCGTTCCGTTCTGAGAGTCGAGCAACCTTCAGAACGCCGCGTGCGCCCGGAGTGATTCGACTCACGTGCGGCTCGATCGAGCTCCGCCGCGGCGGGTCGTCATCGCCGCGTGCGCACGACGAGGAAGCCCTCTTCATCCAGATCCGCCAGCCCGCTCTTCAGGAGGCCGCCCGCGGCGCGCTTGAACGCCTTCTTGCTCAGGCCAAAGAGCGAGCGGATTTCGTCGGGGCTCGCGTGGTCGCCGACCTTGGGGGCCGTGGGGCGAGAGAGCACGTCGAGGATCTTCCGAGCATCGGCGTCGCGTGCCTCGTGGGCCCGCCCGCGCAGCGACAGCTCGACCTTGCCGTCCGGTAAGACGTTCGTGACGCGAAACCGCGCCGCCTCTCCGCGCGACAACCGATGCGGCTCGGTCTTCGGCACCAGCCCCACGAACGCCCGCTCGAGGATGACGAAGAGCCCTATCTCGGGGTCGTTGCGCCAGGCCTCGCCCTGCACCCACTGGTCCGGCAAAAGCGGTGGTTTCGCGCGCAACATCTCGCTCACCCGCATCGTGCCGGCGAGCCGTCCCGTACGGTCGATGATCAACCCGATCGGGTGGCGCTCGCCGACGTGCATCGGGCGCGTCTGCTCGGCGAGCGGCACGAGGAGCTGTTTGACGAGGCCAAAGTCCATGAAGGCGCCGAACGAGGTCACGTCCTTCACCTCGAGGAACGCGACCTCACCGAGCATGATCGACGGCGTTCGCAGCGTCGCGATGGGACGGTCGTCCGAGTCGAGGTGCACGAAAACCTCGAGCTCGTCTCCTTCTCGCGCGCCCTCCGGCACTTCGGCGTTCGGCAGGAGGATTTCGTCGCGCTCGCCCGTAGAGAGAAACGCCCCCGGGGAGCCAAAGCGCTCGATGCGCAGGCGCGCCTTACGGCCGAGCAGCTTGGCGTGTCGCGCGCTCGTCACGATGACGAGCATAGACGTTCGGGCGCCATCCGCAGCTCGCGATGTTTGCGCGCCCGGGAAGAGTGACCCAGCCGGCGCAAGCTCACGGTGCCGAGCGGCAGCTGCGCGTGACGGTCATGGGCCGCCGGAATCACTCCCGCCGGGCGCGGTCGATCCGAACAGCCGCGAGAACGGAATCGCGATGCAATCGAGCACGACGTAGCTGAGGAAGAGCGCCGCCGTGAGCCACCCGTACGCGGGCACCGAGCCTCGCGCGAGGCGAGGCAAGAACACGAGGGCCAGCCACAGCGACTTGTAGGCGAGCTGCAGGAGGAAGATCGGGGCGAAGGCCACGGGCGACCGAAGCCCCACCGCGGCCACGACTCCAAACGCTACGGACACCGCGGCATTGACCCCCAGGACGAGAGGGTCCTGCGCAGGCATTGCGAGCGCGGCGGCAAAGCTCGCCGGCGCGAGCAGCATCCAGACCCCGAGCCCCGAGCCGACGATCGTGTACGCGTAGAGGAGCTTCAGTGAGGACGGCACATCCGTTCGCCCGGTCGGTGCAGTCGAGTTCACGCGTCCCTTCGGCATGTGAGCGGTGGTCATGTCCAGCAGCATGCGATGGTCGTGCCTCACGTCGCGTCCGGGTCGAAGGCGGGCACGACCGCGGCAGAAACTGCGCGTGCGCCGCGACGCTCCCTCGCTCAGAATCAGCCCATGGAACGGTGGGTGGTCGGCGTTCACGTGGGCCGCGTCGTCGAAGGCCGGCCCTTCGCCCTCGCCACGCGCGAGGACGCGGCGGCGTACTGCGCCGAGTTTCGCAGGCTCGTTCCGCCGCTCAAGCGCGCCGTCATCTGCGCGGACTACCGCGCGATCACGGTCTTTCCGCCCCACGTGGCGGACGAGCTCGCGCGCCTGATGGCGGACATGAACCCGTACATCGAGCGCAGCGGCGTGCTCGTCGCGCCCGACCACGCGACGAACGCGCTCCAGGTGCACCGCTTCGTCCGCGAGACGCACCACGAGAGCCGCCGGCGGTTCCTCGACCCCGACGAGATGGCGCGCTGGCTCGGCGAGATCCTGACGTCGCCGGAGCGCGAGCGCGTCGTCAGCTTTCTCTCGTCGACCTGACGCAGGCGCTACTTCACGCCGATGAACGCGTCCAGGATCCGCGTCGGGTTCGCCGGCGGTTCGCCGCGGACGATGTTCGGCAGCACGTCCAGGCCCTCGATGACCTTCGCCCACACCGTGTACTGCTGGTCCAGCGACGGGTAGGCGACGAACGTGATGAAGAACTGCGAGCCGTTCGAGTTGGGATCGGTCGCGCGGGCCATGCCGACGACGCCGGGAGCGTCGAAGTTGAGCGACGGCGTGACCTCGAGGCCGAAGGTGTAGCCGCAGCCGCCCGTGCCCCAAGTGCTCGGCGCGCCGGAGATGGTGTTCGGGTCGCCGGTCTGCGCCATGAAGCCGTCGATGACGCGGTGGAAGGCGATGCCGTCGTAGAAGTGGTGGAGCGTGAGGAAGACGAACGAGTTGCAGGTGATGGGCGCCGCCGTCGACTCGAGGTGCATGACGATGCGGCCCACGTCCGTGTCGAGCACGCCGACGTAGTCCTTCGTGCCGTCGATGACCTGATCGGCTTTGGTGAAGGTGTGCTGCGGCTGATCCGAGATGAAGGGCATCAGGCTGTAGCCGGTGGGGAGGTACGGGCCCGCGTCGGGGGTGGCGTCTGCGCCCCCGTCGTCGGTCGTCGCGGGGGTCGACGAGCAAGCGAACAGTGGGACCGCGACGAAGGCGAAGATGAGCTGGCGTGCGCGCATGGCGGGCAGTCTACGCCCGTCGGGCGGATTTGGAGAGGAGAGTGGCGGGGGGCCCCCACCCGCTCGTGCTCGGGCCGGTGCTCGGTTTGGTGATGCTTGCGGATTGCACGCAGCGAGCGTGCGACGCATCACCAAACCTTGCGCGCCGGCCCTGCGCGCGAGCGCCTCCCTGTACGTGTTGCTTGCCTCTTCGGCGACGAGCCGGTGAGGTAGTCCAGGCCGGTCCGAGAGGAGTGCCCAGCGCCTCCCGCGCGATGAGCGCCTCGTGGGGTCATGCACCCTCTCGGACTCGGTCGGGATGCAACGTCCGACCGGAAGTCGCGCCTCGAGCGCCAGCATCGCGAACGGCCGTCGTGCCGGAGCACGCAGCGCGCGGAAGAACTCCGCGACGAAGGAGCATGCTCCCTCACGGCGGCCCTTGGGCGCTCGCAGACGTGCGCAGGCAGCGCGCGCTCGAGCTCGTCGGTGGCGAGTCCTGCGCGTCAGCGACGACGAGGTGATGACCGCGCCCCCGTGGTTCTCGGAGCGATCCGCGGCGTCCTAGTTTGAGGTGCTGGGCGGTGCCTCCGATCTCAGAGTGCCGAACTTGATGGCGCAGTGCCCGCACCGAAGGTTGAGGTCCGACTCGCCCGGCACGGACGGATCACCGCGCTTGAACGTCACGTACTGGTGCCCGCAGTGCGGGCAGGGAAACCTCGATGCGTTCCTCCACACTAGGAACAGTGTCGCAGAGATGC
>DATIQP010000331.1:0-3144 GCA_035470765.1 Polyangiaceae bacterium
GTTGATCGCTTCGGCGGTCACGAACTCCGCCGCCATGCAGAGGTCGCCCTCGTTCTCGCGGTCCTCGTCGTCGACGAGGATGACCATCTTGCCGGCGCGAACGTCCGCGATGGCGCCGTTGACGCGTTCGAGCAGCTGGGGGTCGAGGGTGATGGCGGACATGACGCAAATTGTATTTTACATGTATCCGTTCTTGCGAAGCAACTCCCCCAGCGCGGCGTCTTTGTCGGCCTGCGCGGCGGGCTCGGCCGCGGCGGCGGCCTTGGCGTCCAGCATGCGAAGCACGTAGCGCGCGAGCACGTCGACCTCGAGGTTCACGGCCCCAGAGACGGCGACGTCTCCGATCGTCGTCTCCTTGTTGGTGCGCGGGATGATGGCGACGTCGAACGTGTCGCCCGAGACTCCGTTGACCGTGAGGCTGATGCCGTCGACGGTGATGGAGCCCTTGGGGGCGATGAAGCGCCCGAGCTCGGCCGGGAAGCGGAAGGTGAGGCGCTCGGCCTCTCCGAGCGGGGAGCGCGAGACGAGCGCGCCGACGCCGTCGACGTGGCCGGTGACGATGTGCCCGCCGAGGCGCTTGTCGAGGGTGAGAGCGCGCTCGAGGTTGACGCGGCCGCCGGCGCGGAGCGCGCCGAGCGTGGTCTTCTCGAGCGTCTCGGCGGAGGCGTCCGCCTCGAACCCCGTGCGGGTCACGGCGTCGACCGTGAGGCATACGCCGCCGACGGCGATCGATTCGCCGAGGGCAAGGCTCGGGAGCGAGGTGGCGATCGAAAGCCGCGCGCCGGGCCCGCGCGCCGCGCGCGCCTCGAGCTTTCCGACCGATTCGACCAGGCCCGTGAACACGCAGTGGACGTAGCGGACCGAGACGGGATTGTCGAGGTTGGACGGAGGTTTGGCATCGAGTGGAACGCGGCGGAGGCCGGGAATCGGCGGTTTTCCGAGGCCAGCCGTAGGGTTTCAGCCCACGAGGTAGCGCGTGGCGGGGTTGTCGCGGCGCCAGATGACCCAGTCCATGAAGTAGTGGTGGATGTTCACGAACGCGTAGAGCGCGGCAAAATAGGGCGTCGGCCCGAGCGGCGAGTCGAACGCGGCGCGGCGCGAGACGAACAGGTCGTCGAGGGCCGTCGGCGCGCCGTGAAACAGGAGCCAGCCCAGCCCGAGCGCGGAGACGAAGAGGGTGCCGACGCGCACCTTCGCCGAGACCTCGAAGTGGGGCGGTCCCTCGCGCTCGCGCGCCTCGTTCCGCCGCAGCAGCCACACCACGTACAGGTACTGGATCGAGTGCAGCGCCGGAGTGACGTAGACCACGACGGGGTCGATGTTCGAGTAGATCGACCACGACCAGATGCTGCACAGCAGCGCCGTGAGCGGCGTGAACAGCGGCAGGCGCCCTTCGCGTCGCCACTTGCGCGCGAGCACGAAGACGAGCGGGACGATCGTCGCCAGAAAGGCGGCGTGCGTGAGCGCCTCGAGGCCGTGCGGGTGTGCGACCGTCATGTAGACGACGCCCTTCTCCTCGACCTGTCGCCCGGGATCGAACGGGCTCGCCCAGGCGTAGGCCCAGCCCGCGTAGCAGTGGGCGAGGAGGGCGAAGCGTTCGGTGGCGCTGAAGCGGATACCCCGCCGCGCCGAGAGCACCGTCATCACGCCGAAGCCCTGCTTGACGTAGTGCCAGCCGACGAGCAGGAACATGAGCTGGATGAAGAGGCCGAGCAGGTAGGCCGACTTCGTCGCGAGCGCGAAGGCGGCCCAGCCGCCGAGCACGACGGGGACGACGAGCCCGGCGACGAGGTAACGCGCGCGCTGCGCGGGGGCGAAGGCGGAGCCCAACGCGCGCGCTCGGGCATCCTTGTAGAAGAGCAGGTAGGTGACCGAGAAGTGCGGATCGTTGACTACGAACGCCAGACAGAAGGTCGTGAAGCCGGCCGCGAGCTGAGCCGAATCGAGCCCGACGCCCCTGCGCAGCAGCCACGACAGCGGGAACAGCAGCGGCGTCAGGCCGCCCACGAGCAAGAGCTCTCCGGCGCGAGCGAGCCACGCCGGCGAGCGCGGCGGCTCGGCCGTGGCCTTTGACATCGGGACCGCGGTCATGGCTCGTCCTCGAACGTATCACCTTGCGCGGAGCCGGATTGCGCTCGACACTTCCATTCGATGCGCCCGCTCCGCGCCGCCTTCGTCCTCTTCCTCGCCGTCGCCGCGTGCGGGCCGAGCTTCCAGACCATCTACGAGAACGACGCGCGCTTCGAGCACTGCTACGCCCTCGACGACTCGGGCACCTCGAGCCTCAAGCAGAAGGCCGAGTGCTGGAAGGACTGGAAGGAGCACCACACCTTCGGCCAGACGCGAGACCGCGTCGAGTACGCGCAGTCGCGCTACGTGGCGCTGAGCCAGGTGCCGCTGCTCCCCACGGACGAGGCGATGATGGCCGCCGCGCCGGGCGAGGTCGGCCAGAAGTCGCAGCTCACGGCTCCCAGCCCGACGAGCGCCTTCGCCCCGCCGCCGACGACGATGGTCGTCGACGCCTCGGTGCTGCCCAGCGCGCCGCCGGTGCTCGCCGCCGTCCCGGTCCAGGACGCGCCCGCGGCCGACGCCGCGGCGCCCTTCATGCGGCCTCCGGGGGCCGCGTGCCAGGACGACTGCAACGTGCGCTGGCAGTCTTGTCGCGGGCCGAACGCGAAGGACGCCAAGCAGAGCAAGTCCTGCGACGACGCCTACGATCGCTGCGTCGTCGGCTGCGTGAGGAAGAAGTAGAGGTTACTTCCCGCTCGCGCGGAGCTTCGTGTAGTCGACGAGGGCCTGCCGGATGGTCTTGTTGGCCTCGAACGGGCCGGAGAACTCGTCGATCTCGACGCGCTTGTCCTCGAGCGTTTTGTAGTCGAGGAAGAAGCGCCGGAGCTCGAGCAGCGTGTGCTGCGGGAGCTCGCGGATGTGCGTGTATTGTGCAAATGCAGGGTCGTCGAGGTGGATGGCGATGATCTTGTCGTCGAGGCCCTTGTCGTCCCGCATCTGCATCATGCCGATGGCCCGGGCGCGCATCAGGCAGAGCGGGGTGACGGACTCCTGGCAGAGCACGAGGACGTCGAGCGGGTCGCCGTCGTCGCAGTAGGTGCGCGGGAGGAAGCCGTAGTTGGCGGGGTAGTGCAC
>DATIQP010000332.1:0-11326 GCA_035470765.1 Polyangiaceae bacterium
TTGAAGACGCCGCGCATCTTCGCCTCGAGCGCGACGGCGATCGCCTCCGCCGCGTCCTGCTCGTGCATGAAGTGAAAGAGCGGATCGAAGCCGAACACCATCGGCACGCGCTTCCCCTTCAAGAAGCCCGCGAGCGTGCCGTGGTGGGTCGGGCCGAGCGTGTAGACGAAGCGGAGCACCGTGGTCGTGAGCTCCGGGTAACGCCAGAGCGCCGAGCCCGCGTAGAGGTCGGCGGCGACGAGATCGGCCAGCTCCGGGAACTGAGTCGCGCCGCTCGGGGGCTCTTCCTCGGTGTGGTAGAGCGGCGTGTCCGGGCCGGCGCCGTAGTAGGTGTGGCGTCCGACGAAGATGACGGTGGGCACGCCGTAGGTGTGGCAGTGATCGAAGACCGCGCGCGTCCCGCCGAGGTTGATGCGGTAGCGCTCCTCGCTCTTCTCCCAGAGGTGCGTCACCGTCGCCATGTGCACGACGGCGTCCGGGCGCAACGAGCGGAAGACGTCCTCGGCGGCGCGCTTGCGGATGTCGACGGTGTGGACGGTGACGCCCTCGGGCGCGTCCGGCCATGGGCGCGCGTCGATGCCGGTGACCTGATGGCCCCGCGCGACCAGCTTGCGGACGACCTGGCGCGCGAGCAGGCCCGAGGAGCCCGGGACGAGGACCTTCAAGGCTCCTCCCTTCGCGGCGGGAGCGCGTAGCTCGCCGCGCGGACGCGCTCGCCGTGCTCGATGAGCTCCGCGATGCGCGCCTTCACCTGCCCCACCTGGTGCTCGATCGTGGCGTCGTCCTCGTTGCCCGTGCCATCGAAGAGCATCGGCTCGCCGTAGTGGACCGAGAGCTGCACGGGCAGCGGCACCGGCAGCACGTACGCCGAGATGGGCAGGTACGGCACGCCGACCGCCTGACCGAGCTTGACCGCGTTCATGACCGTCGGCAGGGCGTCGCCGCCGCCGATGAAGCCGAACGGGATGATGGGCGTGTGCGTCTGCAGCGCCAGGCGCATGAAGCCGCTGCCGAAGTGGATGAGCGAGTTGCGCTCCCAGTAGAGCTTCGCGGTGCCGCGAGCGCCCTCCGGGAAGACCATCAAGAGGCGCTCGTCCTCGAGCAGGTGCACGGCGTGCTCCGGCAGGCCGGTGAACTGCCCTACGCGGTTCGCCCAGAGGGAGGCGAGCGGCACGCGGTTGATGAACTTCTCGACCATGCCCTGCGCGAGGCGCGGCGGCTCGAGGTCGAAGAACATCGAGGCGATGACCATCGCACCGTCGATGGCGATGCCGCCGGAGTGGTTGCCGATGAGCATCGCGCGGCCGCGCTTGGGCACGTTCTCGGTGCCGTACGCCCTGACGCGGAAGTACTCCTTGTAGAGGAGCCCGAGGCCCATGAAGCCGTAGAACAGGTGCTTCTTGGAGATGCCGTAGTTGTCCGCGCCGAAGCGGCTGAAGGGCAGCTCGAGCCGGTCGATGCGATCGTGCACCTCCTCGGCCAGCGAGCCGCGACCGCCCAAGCGCCCGAAAACGTTGGCCAAGCCGGAAGCCATGTCGAGAGATGGTAAGGCGGGCGGAGACCGTCTTGGGAGATCTTTTCGCGTCGAGGGACGTCATCTGGGGCATGCACCCCCGCACCGCCTGTTTCACGACCCTCGCCGCCGTCGTCCTCGCCTCCGCGTGCAGCACCGCGCGCAAGTCACCCGCCACCGAGAGCGCCGCCAAGCCCTCGGGCGCGACGGTCGAGGAGAAGGACACGAGGGCCGACGAGCCCATGGCGCTCGCCACCGCGACGGCGGCGGCTTCCGCGGCGGCGCCGGTTGCCGGGGGCGGCGCGGCGGCGATGGGGCACGGCGCCGGCCTCGAGCGCGCGACACGGAGCGCCGGCCCGGGCGGCGAGGGCTTCATGGCGGCGGCGTCCGTCAAGGCCGGCGAGTGGGACGACAACGCGAACTACCGCGAGTTCCAGCGCTACCTCGGGCAATCGGGGGAATCGATCCACAAGGTCGACGTGCGCTCGCGGCGCTTTCTCGTCGTGCGTGACAAGGACGGCAAGGGCGTCTCGCGCTGCCCGGTCACCGTGAGCGACGACGCGCAGCACTCGGTCACGCTGACGACGACCGCGTCCGGCCGTGCGATTCTGTTTCCCTTCGCGGAAGGCCTCTCGGGCAAGCAGCTCTCCGCGAGCGCGCGGTGCGCCGAGGGCGGCGCGCAGGGCAAGCTCGCGCTCGACGACGACGGCGACGGCACCGTCGACCTGCGGCTCTCGACGGCGCGCCGCGACGACCCGCGCACGGTCGACGTGGCGTTCGTCCTGGATACGACCGGCTCGATGAGCGAGGAGATCGCCAGCGTGAAGGCGACGATCCAGAAGGTCGCCCGCGCGCTGTCGTCCGAGCAGGTCCAGGTGCGCATCGGCATGGTCGAGTACAAGGACCGCTCCGATCCGTTCGTGACCAAGATCTATCCGATGAGCACCAACCTCTCCGCCTTCTCGGCGAAGATCGCCGGCATCGAGGCGAGCGGCGGCGGCGACATGCCCGAGGACATGAACGAAGGCATCCACGTCGCGATCACCGGCCTCGAGTGGAGCCCGCAGGCGGTCGCGCGCATGGCCTTCGTGATCGCGGACGCGCCTCCCCACCTCGACTACCCGAACGACCCCGACTACGCCGTCGAGATGAAGACCGCCGCGCACCGCGGGATCGAGATGTTCGGCATCGCCGCGAGCGGCATGAACGATCTCGGCCAGGCCGTGATGCGGCAGATGGCGCAGTACACGGGCGGCACCGAGATGTTCGTGCTGCGCGGCGGCGCGGGCCCGCAGTCGGTCGGCGGCGGCGACCCGGTGTCGAGCTGCGGCGGCACGCAGGAGCAGTACGCGAGCGGCAACCTCGACGGCCTCATCGTGAGCAAGATCAAGCGCGAGCTGAAGGCGCTCGACGCGGATCCGATGCGCATCGCCGGCCTGCGGACCGACGAGAGCGCAAAGCCGTGCGCCGAGCGCCTCACGATGTTCCCCTGAGCCCGCCTCCGCCTCCGCCTCCGCCTCCGCGTCCGTCTCCAACTAAACTCAGCGCCGTTGAGCGATGATGGGGCGTGCCCACTCGCCTCTCGGTCAACATCAACAAGTTCGCCCTGCTCCGCAACAGCCGCGGTCACGACAACCCTAACCTCCTTCGGGTCGCGCGCGACGCGGAACGGTTCGGCGCGCAAGGGATCACCGTTCACCCGCGGCCCGACGAACGCCACGTTCGTTACGCGGACGTCCGCGCCCTGCGCCCGGAGCTCTTGACGGAGCTCAACATCGAGGGCAACCCGCGCGAGGCCAAATTCGTCGAGCTCGTGCGCGAGGTGCGGCCGGCCCAAGTGACCCTCGTCCCCGATGCGCAGGGGCAGCTGACCAGCGATCACGGGTGGGACACGATCGTTCACGAGACGTACCTGCGAGACGTGATCGCCACGTTCCGCAACGACGGCATCCGCACGTCGATCTTCGTCGACCCCGAGCCCCGCTTCGTCGAGGGCGCCGCGCGCGTTCGTACCGACCGCATCGAGCTCTACAACGCGGCCTACGCAGCAGGGTATTCGCACCATCGCGACCGGGCGGTTGCGCCCTATGTCGCAGTAGCGCGGCGTGCGCGCGAGCTCGGCCTCGGCGTCAACGCAGGCCACGACCTCGACCTCGGCAATCTGCGCTTCTTCGCAGAGAGCGTGCCTGACCTCCTCGAGGTCTCGATCGGCCACGCGCTCGTGTGCGACGCACTCTACCTGGGCCTCGAGGAGACGATTCGCCGTTACCTCGGAGGGTTGACCAGGACTGCGTGACCTACGCCGTCGCCGGTAGCTCGTCCAGGCTCACCAGAGCGCGTCGCCGCCACCCCGCAGACCCAAGCCACGTCCGCGCCGCCACGACGGGCCGCTCGACTTCGCGGGGAGGACCGATGGCTTCCCGAAAGCCGTCGAACCAAGGTGCCGAGGAGAATGCGTCGATGCCCAGCTCGTCGCCGTGCATGCGAGCATGCTTCTTGAAGTTCATGAGCACATAAACGAGCGCGTTGCGGACCTCGCGCGGCGTCCGTAGCTCGTGTGAATGAAACCGCTCGCGGAACACCGGACCGCGTGCGCGAAGAAGACGATTGACGGTCCGGGCGACCCGTACGCCGAGGCCCTGCATCCCGCGGGCGAGTGTGGAGCCGTCCTGGGCCTCGACGATCAGGTGCAGGTGATCGCGCTGAACCGAGAAGTGAAGGACACGAAAGGCCTTACCCACCGCCGGGGAACGGGACGCCTCGCGAATCGCGCCGCGGATGGCGCCGAACAGCGCCTGTTCGCGGAAAGGCGGAAGCCCAGGGCGAGCGCGCATCGTCGCGTGGACGGGATGGGCTGCTCGGTGCAGCACTCGGGGACGGTGGGGAACGCTCGGACGGGCGCCGGGGCGAAGCTTTCGGCCGGCCCCGGGGCGTTTGCCGCCCCAGCTCCGCAAGGGAAGCTCGAGCTGCTTGATATGCCGCCTGCCCGCTCCACTCATCTTGATTGAGCATAGTTAATTCATGTCGAGGCAGGTGTCAACCACGACCTTGCACGAACAGCAAGGAAATGGGCTCGTCGCGTGGCGGGGAGACGCGTCGAGCGGAACGGCCAGCGGCCAACGCGGGCGCCGGGGGTGGGGCGGCTCTGCGGGCGGGGCTCGGCGCCCGCTAGCGGGCGGCGCGCGTAGCGCACGCCAGAGGAGTGTGACGCGACGGGACGATCTCGAGCTCGGCTACGAGCCGTCGCGCGTCCGCCCGAGCGAGGCGCGCGATTTCTCCGCCTGGAGGATGTCACGCGACCACGGGACCGCGCGGTCCATCTCGTCGTCGTACGCGAAGCCGTAGAGTGTCTTCGGCCCGCCCGGGGCGTCGTCGAAGGTGACGCACATGTCGAAGGGCGGCTTGTCGTGGCACTCCTTGATCTCGAACTTCGTCGTCGCCGCCTTCTTGTCGTGCAGGAAGGTCATGTCGAGCACGTCCTTGCGGCGCTCGAATTCGAAGACGTCGATCGTCGAGCGCCACGCGGAGCCCTTGTCGTAGAGGCCGATGCCGCCCCCGAGCCAGATGGCGATCGTCACGTCTTCGGAACGGCTCTTCGGCAGGTGGTCGAACCACACGCGCCCCAGGATCTGCTTCGGGTCGCGCGCGAGCGGCTCGGAGGAATCGACGAAGAACCACCGCGCTCCGGCGAACGCCACGATGACGCCACCCGCCGCCAGAAGCACCGTCCTCGTCCTTCGTGAGCTCATCGCCGGATCATACGCCCGGGCCCCTCCGGAAGTTCCTCCGCGAGGTGAGTGCGGGCGCCGCGGAGCTCACTTCGGCGGGGGCGCGACGATCTCGGCGACCGTGGTGATGCCGGCGCCCGCGAAGTTGACGCCGGTCGCGTTCCACTGGAAGCACCCCGAGCCGTCGCCGTTCTCGATGTCGACGAAGTCGCCCCAGCGCGAGAACCCGTAGACTTGCGAGCCGAGCGCGACGATGCCGAAGATGGCCCCGAAGCTCGTCTCGCTGCTCGCGCTCGTGCACCAGCTGCCGCGCGTGACCTTGCCGCGGATGGCCTTGAGGACGCTCTGCGTGCCGGGGTGGAGGGCGCCGACGTCGATCTCGATCAGCGTGTCGACCTTGTCGCACGTCGACGACACGTTCGGGTCGGTGCAGGTCCGCACGGTGGCGAAGCCGACGGGGTTGCCGTGGTTGGCCATGAAGACGATGTCGCCCGAGACGCCGAACGGCGCGCCGGAGTTGGGGTCCGTGCCGAGCGTGCCGACCTGCGTGGGCGTGCCGGAAGTCTGGTCGATCCAGTAGAGGCCGCCCGTCGCGTTGCCGCCGATGAGCGCCTCCTCGGGTGCGACGGTGTTCTCCGGTGCGAAGGAGAGGCCGTTGAAGTGCGTGCCGTACGGCAGCGGCCACTTGGCCTCGCAGTGCACCGTCGATCCCTGGATGGTGAGCGGGAAGGCCGCCGCGGGGCTCACGCCGAACAGCCTCCCGTCCTTGCTCACGGCGATGTCCGTCATCACGCTGGCCTGGCCCGGGATGCAGTCGAACGGCCCGATCTTCGTCATCGGGACGTTCGTGTTGCTCGGATCGAGCTGGTAGAGGGTCGTGTCGTCGTTCGCGTAGAAGAGCGAGAGCCCGGCGTCGCCCGAGGGCGCCGCGTCGTTCGTGCCGAGCGTGGGGTTTTGCGGCGCCGTCCCCGAGTCGCCGTCGCCGCCGTTGGGGAACTGGCTCTGCCCGTCGGTGCTGGAGCACGCGAGCCCGGAGGCGAGAAGGACGCACGAACAAAATAGGATGCCTGACTTCATGGGAACACCTCCGCTGAGGGTCGCGCTCTCCCTTTCGGGGGCCGCGTCGTGGACGCCTGCGAACGCGCGCGACGTCGATGTCGTGCGAAGGCCTTACCGCGAGCGCACGAACACGAGCAATGCAATCGTGCACGCTGCATGCATTTTGGTAGGAGGTTCTCGCTGGAAAACTTCCGTGGATCGCGCGCGGATCAGCGTGCGCTGCATACATGGATCGCGCGCGCACCATCGCGCCTCGGGACGCGTCGCGACCGGCTTGCCACTCGCGGGAGAACGTGCGACCGAGGGGGCCATGGATTCTCTAGGATCGCTCCTCAGGCCGCGCTCCGTCGCCGTGATCGGCGCATCGCGGAGCCGCGGCACCATCGCCGGCGAGGTCTTCCACAACCTGGTTTCGGCGGGCTTCCCCGGCGCCGTCTACCCCGTCAACAGGACGTCCGACGTCGTGCAATCGGTGCGCGCGTACCGCTCCGTCACCGACGTGCCGAGCGAGGTCGACCTGGCGGTGATCGTCGTCCCGGCCGCCCACGTGCTGGAGGCCGTCGACGAGTGCGGCAAGAAAGGCGTCCGCGCGATCGTGGTCATCACGGCGGGCTTCGGCGAGACGGGCAAGGCCGGCCAGGCGCTCCAGAACGAGCTGCTCGGCCGCGTGCGCCGCTACGGCATGCGCATGGTCGGCCCGAACTGCCTCGGCATCCTCAACGCCGATCCGAACGTCTCGCTCGACGCGACGTTCGCGCCGACGTTTCCGCCGTTCGGCAACGTCGCCTTCTCCTCGCAGTCCGGCGCGCTCGGCCTCGCCATCCTCGACTACGCGCGCGAGCTCGGCCTCGGCATCTCGCAGTTCGTGAGCATGGGCAACAAGGCGGACGTGTCGGGCAACGACCTGCTCGAGTTCTGGGAGAAGGACGACGAGACGCGCGTCGTGCTCCTTTACCTGGAGAACCTCGGCAACCCGCGCAAGTTCATCGAGATCGCGCGGCGGGTCTCGCGCAAGAAGCCCATCGCCGTGGTCAAGAGCGGCCGCACCGAGGCGGGGGCGCGCGCCGCGAGCTCGCACACCGGGTCGCTCGCCGGCCTCGACGTCGCGGTCGACGCGATCCTCGGCCAGGCGGGCGTTCTCCGCACCGACACGATGGACGAGCTCTTCGACGTGGCGATGCTCCTCGCCAACCAGCCCGTGCCGCGCGGCAAGCGGGTCGCCATCCTCACGAACGCCGGCGGCCCCGGCATCATGGCCTCGGACGCGCTCGAGAGCCGCGGCCTCGGCGTGGTGATGCTGCCCGAGGCGACCCAGACGGCGCTGCGCGCGTTTCTGCCGGCCGAGGCCTCGGTGCGCAACCCCGTCGACATGATCGCGAGCGCCCCCGCGGAGTCGTACGAGCGCGCGCTGCGGATCCTGCTCGAGACCGACGTGGTCGACGCGGTGCTCGTGCTCTTCGTCCCGCCGATCGTCACCGAGGCGACCGACGTCGCCCAGGCCATCCTGCGCGCGGCCGCGCACACGGACAAGACGGTGCTCACCTGCTTCATGGGCCAGCGCGGCGTGCCGGAGGCCGTGAGCGAGCTGCGCCACAAGCGCTTCCCCTCCTACGCGTTCCCGGAGGCGGCCGCCGCGGCTCTGAACAAGGCGGTCCGCTACGGCGAGTGGCTCGCGTCGCCGGAGGGCAAGACCCCGGTGCTGGACGGGATCGATCGCGCGCGCGGCGCCGCGATCGTGGACCGCGATCTCGGTCCTGCCGGGGGGCGCTGGCTGGACCCCGCCGAGGTCCGCGACCTGCTCGCGGCCTACGGCATTCGCTTCGCGGCATCGGCGGAAGCCGCCACGGCGGACGAGGCGGCGCGGGCGGCCGAGGCCGTGGGCTTCCCCCTGGCGCTCAAGCTGGTGAGCGACACCATCACGCACAAGAGCGACGTCGGCGGCGTGGTGCTCAGGCTCCACAGCGCCCAGGAGGTCCGGTCGGCGTTCGTCGCGCTCGAGGAGAGGCTCGCCGGGATGGGCCGCCGGGCCGAGATGAAGGGCGTCCAGCTGCAGGCGATGGTGACGGGCGGCGTCGAGACCTTCATCGGCGCGACGCGCGATCCGGAGTTCGGCCACCTGCTCGGTTTCGGCATCGGCGGCGTCTACGTCGAGCTCTGGAAGGACGTCGTCTTCCGCGTGGCGCCGCTGCGCGACGTCGACGCCGAGGCGATGATCGCCCAGATCCGCGGCCGCGCCCTCCTGGAGGGTTTCCGCGGCGGGCCGACGGTCGACAAGGGCGCCCTGACGGACGCGCTCCTCCGCGTGAGCGCGATGGTCGAGGCCCACCCGCGCATCGTCGAGATCGACATCAACCCCCTCATGGCGCTCGTGCACGGAGCGATCGCGGTCGACGCGCGCATCCGCGTGTCACAATAACGGCATGTGCGGCCGCGCTCGCCTCGCCGTCCCTGCGGAGGACCTCGCCGAAATCTTCGACGCCGTCCTGCCCGCTCCGCTCGACACGAGCGCGAACCTCAACATCGCCCCGACCGACTCGGTGCTCGTCCTGCGGATGAACGAGGTCGGCGAGCGCGAGATCGTGCCGATGCGCTGGGGCCTGGTGCCGTTCTACGAAGAGGACTTCGACCGCGCCAAGCCCCTCATCAACGCGCGCGTCGAGACCGCCGCGACGCGCCCCGCCTTCCGCGAGGCCTTCGAGCACAAACGCTGTTGCGTCCTCGCCGACGGCTTCTACGAGTGGAAGCACCAGCAGGTCGCCGGCTCCAGGAAGGTGCGCAAGCAGCCGTACCTGATCCAGCGCCCCGGCGGGGCCGCCTTCGCGATGGCCGGGCTCTGGCAGCGATGGCACGGCAAGAGCGGCACCGGGGCGCGCGACGTGGTGCGTGAGTCCTGCACCGTGATCACGCGCGACGCGGCGCCTCCCGTCGAGGTGCTGCACGACCGCATGCCCGTCATCCTCGAGGGCGCGGACATCGCAGCGTGGCTGGATCCGGCCGTGGATCCGGTGGCCGCGCAGCACGTCCTCGACCGCGCGCTCACCGAGGGGTGGGTCACGACGCCGCTCGATCGCGTCCCCGATCCGCCGGCCCGCCGGCAGCTCGGCCTCTTCGGCTGAATCCATCGGCCCGTTGGGGTACGCTCGAGCCATGCGTGGGGTCCTCGTCCTGGTCGCGCTCGCGCTCACCCTCGCGTGCGCGCCGCAAGCCGCCGAGTCGACCGTCGTCGATCCGAACACGCTCTCCCTGCCCGAGTCGCAGAGCGCGGCGCCCGCCATCGACGATCTGCCCCTCGTGATCGTCTCCAAGACGAAGCTCATGCTCGCGAGCACGCCGCACGTGATCGATCTCCCCCTCGGCGTCCGCGCCGGCGACGACCCGCTCATCGAGCCGCTGCGCGCCTGGCTCGGCGAGCTCCAGCACGGGCCGGGTCTCGCCGTGGCGATCGACCGGGACGCGTCGAGCGAGCTCGCGATGGAGGTCCTCGCGACGTGCATGAGCGCGGGCTTCTCGACGTTCCACATCGCCGTGACGCGCGACGGAGAGACGGCGCAGATCCCTCTCGCGATGGGCCGGCCCGAGCCGCCCTCCAAGAAGCCCCTCGCGGTCTCGCTGTTCCGCGAGGGGATCATCGTCAAGGTCCCGGAGGGAAACGTCGCGCCAGGTTGCCAGGGCCTCGGCGAGGGTGTGACGCTCTCGCGCACCGAGGCGAGCCTCGACCGGGAAACGCTCGGGGCGTGCCTCGCGCGCATGCACGACGAGCACCACACCAACGTCGCCAACCTCCTCGTCCGCAGGGACACCCCGTTCCACGAGGTGATCGCGGTGCTCGACGCCCTGCGCCGCGACGCGAAGACCGACCAGATCGGGCTGGGGATCGCGCAATGATCGACGGTTCGCTCCGAACCCTCGCCTGCGGCTCGAGCGTGCAATCGTGATCGAGCCCCTCCCTCTCTCGGCCGACGCGTCACGCCGGCGCGACCGCTACGCCGCGGTGCGCGAGACGGTCTCGGCGCTCCTCGAGGACCAGACCGACTGGATCGCGGCGATGGCCACGGTCGCGTGCGAGCTGCACCACGCCTTCGAGTACTACGACTGGACGGGCTTCTATCGCGTCGTGAGTGCGGACCTGCTGCTCGTCGGGCCCTACCAGGGCGAGCACGGCTGCATCGCCATCCCCTTCTCCCGAGGCGTGTGCGGGGCGGCGGCGCGCACGCGGCGCACGCAGCTCGTCGCGGACGTCGGCGCCGTGGCGGACCACATCGCGTGCTCCTCCACGACCCGGTCCGAGGTCGTCGTGCCGGTGCTTACGCCCGCGGGCAAGCTGCTCGCCGTGCTCGACGTCGACTCCGACTCGCCCGCCGCCTTCAGCGAGGTGGACGCGCGCGAGCTCGAGGCGATCTGCGACGAGCTCGGGCGCCGTTTCGGCTGATTTCAGCGGCCCGACGCGCGCTCGACGAGCGAGAGGAACGTGAGCACGCCGTGGCCCGTCGCGCCCTTGTTGTTCCACCCGTAGACCTGGCTGGTCTGCGCGGGGCCGGCGATGTCGGCGTGCACCCAGTTCTTCGTCTTGCCGATGAACTCGCGAAGGAAAAGCGCCGCCGTGATCGACCCGCCCCACCGCTCGCCCGTGTGCTTCAGGTCGGCGACGTCGCTCTTGATCTGATCGCGCAGCTCCTCGATGAGCGGCATGCGCCACATCGACTCGCCGGAGGCCTTGATCGCGGCGCCGTAGCGCTGCGAGGTGTCCTCGTTGGTCGCGTAGTAGGCCGAGTACGTCGTTCCGAGCGCGACGACGCACGCTCCCGTCAGCGTGGCGTTGTCGACGAGGAGGTCCGGCTCGAGCTCCTTGGCGGCGTAGGCCAGCGCGTCGGCGAGCACGAGGCGACCCTCGGCGTCGGTGTTGATGATCTCGACGAACTTGCCGTCGTAGCTGCCCCACACGTCGCCCGGCCGGTACGAGTTGCCGTCGGGCATGTTCTCGGCGCAGCTCATGATGGCGTGCACCTCGACGTTCGGCTTGAGCGCG
>DATIQP010000333.1:0-1818 GCA_035470765.1 Polyangiaceae bacterium
GAGGTCACCATTCGGCACACTGATGACATAAGTCAACCCGATCGGGCCGGGACTACGCAAGAGTCGGGTCCGCAATGGCCTTCCACGTCCTCGAGAGCGCCCAGGAGTGCCGCCCGCCTCACGACTCGCTAGCGAGCGCGATCGAGAGCGCCGCGCGGGACGACGCTCCGTTCTTGACCTTTCACGGAGGCAAGGACGGCGACGCGCGTCTGCCCGCCCGCGAGGCGCTCGTGCGCGCGCGGCGCTGGGCGGCGGTGCTGCACCGCGCGGGCGTGCGCCGCGGCGATCGCGTCGTGCTCCTGCTCCCCACGGGCGAGGCCTTCGCGACGGCGCTGCTCGGGACGGCGCTCGCGGGCGCGGCGGCGGTGCCCCTCGCCACGCCGATGACGTTCGGCTCCACGGAGCCTTTCTTGCGCAACCTCGCCGCCATCGTGCAGAACGCGCGCCCCGCTGCGCTCGTCACCGTCCCGCGCGTGATCGACGCGCTCCGCGCGGCCTCCATCGCCTTCGAGCTGCCGGTGTTGACGCCGAAGGACCGCGACGACCTCGGTGAGCTCGACGCGGCCGCTTCGGGCGCGCTCGGCTCGGTCGGCGCCGGCGACACCGCGCTCGTGCAGTACACCTCCGGGACGACCGGCAGGCCGAAGGGCGTCGTCATCCCGCACCGCGCGCTCGTCGCGAACGCCTTCGCGATCGCGCAGGGCCTCTCGATCGGCCCGAACGACGTCGGCGTGAGCTGGCTGCCGCTCTTCCACGACATGGGCCTCGTCGGCGTGCTGCTCACGGGCGTGTGCCACCCGTACCCCATTCACGTCGCCGCCCCGGAGTACTTCGCGATGGGCGCGCAGCGATGGATGGCGCTGGCGTCGCGCGTCGGCGGGACGATCACCGCGGCCCCGAACTTCGCCTACGAGATGGCCGCCGGGCGCGCGAGCCGGCTCGAAGAGGGCGACCGGCTCGAGTCGCTTCGCTTCGCGCTGAACGGGGCAGAGCCCGTCCTGCCGCCGACCGTCCGCAGGTTCGAGTCGGCCTATGCGAGGAACGGGCTCCGCAGCGGCGTGGTGCTGCCGGTCTACGGCATGGCCGAGTGCACGCTCGCGGTGACGTTCCCCACGCGCGACTCGGCGCAGCACGTCGCGAGCGTCGACCGCCGCGCCCTCGAGCAGGGCGAGGTGCGCCTGTCGGGCGACGGCGGCCAGGAGCTCGCGTGCGTCGGCCGGCCGGTGGCAGGCATGTCCGTCGCGATCGTCGATGGCGACGGGCGCGCGCTCCCCGAGCGCACCCTGGGGGGCATCCGAGCGAAGGGCGCCTCGGTGATGAGCGGCTACTTCGACAACGACGAGGCCAGCGCCGCCGCGCTCTCGAGCGATGGATGGCTCGACACGGGCGACCTGGGCTTCGTCCACGAGGGCGAGCTCTACGTCACGGGTCGGGCGAAGGACGTCATCATCCAGGCGGGTCGCAACGTCTACCCGTACGACCTCGAGCGCGTCGCCGTGGAGGTGGCGCGGCTGCGGCCGGGCGGCGTGGTCGCGTTCGGCAGGCGCAACGAGGGCAAGGGCACCGAGGAGATCGTGCTGGTCGCGGAGACGGCGATGCAGGACGCCGCCGAGCGAGAGGCGACGACGCGGACGCTCAAGGGCGAGATCCTCGCGGTGCTCGGGGTGCGCGTGGACGAGGTGCACCTCTGGCCGCTCGGCGCGGTGCCCAAGACGACGAGCGGCAAGGCGCGCCGCCGCGAGTGCGCGAAGCTCGTCGAACAAGGAGGGGGATGATGCGAGCGCTCGTCCTGGGGGCTAGCGGGTTCATCGGGTTGCG
>DATIQP010000334.1:0-5259 GCA_035470765.1 Polyangiaceae bacterium
CTCGACCTGCGAGATGCCGCTCTCGCCGTGCGCGAGGGCGCGGAAGAACTCCTTCTTGCCGAGACCGATCGAGCTGACGACGCCAACCCCGGTTATGAAAACGCGATGCATCCGTTCGCCCTGCAAGCTTATAGCCCTCGAGCCGGGGCCCCGGCAACGAAAGAGGCTGATTTCAGCTGCGAATCGCTCTACGCGCGCGCAGGGGGGTACCCGCTTGCACGGCGGCGCTCGCCAATGTAATTGCGCGCCATGCATTCGCCGCTCGATCTCACGGACAGCAAGCGCCCGCGCCTCGTCGCGCCCACGCTCGTGGAGGCCGTCAAGGAGCTCAGGCACCTCGACAAGAAGGGCTTCGTCTTCATCCGCGCGGACGGCAGCGAGCGGTTCTGCTCGTTCAAGGAGATCGACGAGGAGGCCACGCGCCGCGGCGCACACCTCGCCGCCCGGGGGATCGGCAAGGGCGACCGCGTCGCGATCCTCGTGCCCGACCCGGACGAGTTCGTGCTGTCGTTCCTCGGGGCGATTTACGCGGGCGGCGTGCCCGTGCCGATGTACCCGCAGCTCTCGTTCAAGAACGTCGAGACGTACCACGACACGGTCGCGCACATCGTCAACGCCTCCGGGGCCAAGCTCCTTCTCTCGACGCAGGCGACGCGCCAGTTCGTCGACCCGATCCTGCCGCGCACGCCGACCGTGGGCGAGCTCGTCACGGTCGATGCGCTGCACGCCCCCGCGCCCGGCCCGCTCGACGTGAAGCTCTCTCCGGACGACCTCTGCTTCTTGCAGTTCACCTCCGGCAGCACCTCGCGCCCCAAGGGCGTCATGGTCACGCACGGAAACCTCGCGGCCAACAGCGAGGCGTTCATGATCCACGGCCTCGGGAAGGACTCGAGCGTCGACAAGGGCACCAGCTGGCTGCCGCTGTTCCACGACATGGGGCTCATCGGCTTCGTGATCGGGCCGCTCTTCACCGAGATCCCGGTCGTCTTCATGCCGACGGCGAGCTTCGTGCGCAGCCCGCGCATCTGGCTCGACGCGATCCATCGCCACCGCGGCACGATCACCTACGCGCCGAACTTCGCCTACGCGCTCGTCGCCAAGCGCCTCAAAGAAAAGGACGTCGCGGGGCTCGATCTGTCGTGCATCCGCATCGCGGGCTGCGGCGCCGAGCCCATCCAGGCCAAGACGCTGCGCGACTTCGCCGAGCGGCTCAAGCCCGCGGGCTTCGACCCGAAGGCGTACCTCCCGTCGTACGGCATGGCCGAGGCGACGCTCGCGATCAGCTTCGCGCCGCACGGCACTGGCTTCTCGACCGACACGATCGATCCCGCGCTGCTGCAGAAGCACGAGGCCAAGCCGGTGCAGGGCGGCGAGGGCACGCAGGAGCTCGTCAGCTGCGGCCGCCCCTTCCCGGGGCACGAGATCGCCATCGTCGACGAGAACGGCAAGCGCCTGGGTGAGCGTCAGGTCGGCCAGATCATCACGACCGGCCCGAGCATCTGCCAGGGCTACTTCCAGGAGCCCGAGCTGTCGTCGCAGTCGTTCAAGAAGCTCGAGGACGGGCGCGTGTGGCTCCACACGGGCGACCTCGGCTACGTCGCCGACGGCGGCGTCTACATCTGCGGGCGCCTGAAGGACATCATCATCATCCGCGGCCGCAACTTCTACCCGAACGACATCGAGTGGGTCGTGAGCGAGCTGCCTGGCGTGCGTCGCGGCAACGTGGTCGCGTTCGGCGTCACCGTGAGCACGGAGGGCAAGCACGTGGAGGATGGCACCGGCGAGGATCAGCTCGTCGTCTGCGCCGAGGCCTTCTCGGGCGACGCGGCCAAGCTCACCGAGGACATCCAGAGGGCCGTGACCGATCAGATCGGCATTGCCGTCTGGAAGGTCGAGATCGTCCCTCAGGGCTCGCTCCCGCGAACGTCCAGCGGCAAGCCGCAGCGCCGCAAGACCAAGCAGATGTTCCTCGACGGCGCTTTGCCCAAACGCGGCGCCAAGGAGCCCGCGGACGAGGGCGCGAGCGCGTAACGCGCTTCGCTCCGGACCGGCCCCAATCCAGGCGCAGGGGGCGCAAACGTGCAGCGGTTCCTGTTGTGATTTGGGCGGAATTCAGGTAGTCACGCCTCCCAGGATTCGCGGCACCGCTTTCGCAAGAGCTGGCCCCACGGAGAAAAAGAGCAACATGTCGTTCAGTCGATCGGAGCTTCTTCAGATGTTCAAGAAGACCGCTGCGGAGATCGCGGAGAAGGACTTTCCGAGCATCTCCGAGCAGACGGTCATCAGCGAGCTCGGTATCGACTCGCTCGGCATGCTGGAGATCGTGGGCTCGATGGAGCGCCAGCTCAAGATCCAGATCCCCGACGAGTCCCTGGCCGGCATCCAGACGGTGAAAGATCTCATCGAGCTCGTCGAGAAGCGTCAGAACCCGGTATGAGTCGGAGGCGAGGCAGTCCATGAGCGAACAGTTGAAGCAAGAGCTGCGGGCCCTCATCAGCGAGATCGCCGAGAAGGACGAGATCCCCGACGACGCGCACTTCAAGGACCTGGGCATCGACTCGATGATGGGCGTGGAGATCGTCGCGGCGATCGAGCGCCAGTACAAGATCAAGATCGAGGACGCCGAGCTCCAGGAAGTGTCGACGCTCAACAAGAGCTACGACCTGGTGAAGAAGAAGATCGACGCCGCCAAGGCGGCCTGATCACTCTCCCAGCCAAGCAGCGCGCAGAGCGTTCTGCTCGGGCGTCGCGTCCTTCGCGACCGCCAGCTTGATCTTGTCGAGGCGCGGCGGGTCGAGGACCACGGGCAGCGTTCGCAGCAGGCCGTCGCGGCAGACGAGGAGCGTCGTCGAGTCGCCGGGCCGCTTGCCGGCGAGCACGGGGTCGAGGCTCGCCTCCACGCGCTTGTCGCCGAGGGCCACGATCTCGTCGCCCGCGTCGAGGCCTGCTCGCTGCGCCGCGGAGCCGCGGAGCACGCTCGCGACGTAGAGCCGCGTCCCGTCCGCGCGCGTGCGGACGCCGAGCCCGCACTTGGCCTCGCCTCGCGGTTGTCGCTCGATCGCGAGCCCGACGTGGCGGAGCGTGGCGTCGACGTCGAGATCGCGCGTGCCGCGGATCCACGCGTCGAACAGATCGCCCAGCTCGAGCCCCGTCGCCTCTTCGAACAGCCGCTGCATGCCGTCCTCGGGCACGGGCTTGCCACGCGCGCCGCAGGTGTTCCAGGCGTGGAGCAGCACCGCGTCGAGGCTCGAGCGCCCCCGGGTGCGGGCGCGGAGCTCGAGGTCGAGCAGCCCGCAGACGAGCTCGCCCTTGCGGTAGTAGCTGATGGTGCTGTTGGGGCTGTTCTCGTCGGGCCGGTAGAGCTTGATCCACGCGTCGAACGAGGCGCTCTCGAGGGCGTGCACGAGCCGGCCCGGCGTCGACTCGACGTAGGCGATCTCGCTCGCGAGGTGGTCGAGGTACTCCGCGGTGGTGCACTGCTTGGCGAGACGGACGGAGCGCCAGTCGTAGTAGCTGGTCGCCCCTTCGAACCACCAGAGCAGCCGCGTGTAGTTCTCCTCCTCGTAGCGGTACGGGGACAGGCCGGCGGGCCGCATGCGCTTGACGTTCCACAGGTGGAAGTACTCGTGCGCGATCAGCGAGAGCAGATCGAGCCAGCTCTCTCTCGTGTCGAAGCAGGTGTCGGCCGCGATCAGCGAGGAGCTCGTCATGTGCTCGAGGCCGCCGCGCCCGCGCGCCGCGAGGTGCACCAGGAACTGGTAGCCCTCGTGGGGCAAGACACCTCCGAACAGGCGCGCCTCGGCCTCGACGATGGCCTTGGTCGCGTCGAGCAGCCGCGCGATGTCGAGGTCCCACGCGCTGGCCGGGCGCGTCTCGGTGGCGCCGTGGGCCGACCAGATGGCGAACTTGTGCTTGCGGCCGAGGATGTCGACGCTCGCCTCGCGGTGCAGGCCCGCCTCGATGGGGCAATCGACCAGCGTGTCGTAGTCCTTCGCGCGAAAGCGCCGCTCGCCCGCGGCCTCGAGCGACGTCGCGACGCGCCAGCCCTCCGGGACGGCCAGCTCGACCTCGACCGGGACGTCGAGCCGGCCGGAGACCGCGACGAAGGTCGGCGCGCCGTTGAGGTAGAGATGGGTGGCGTCGACGTGGTTCGTTCGCACCGTCAGCTCGGCGCAGTAGACGCGGTAGCGGACCGTCACCTCGCGCGCGGCGCCGGCGCGGACCTCCCACGCGTTCTTGCGGATCTTCGTGACGGGATGAGCCTCGCACGCGAAGCCCTCGACGTGTCGCGAGTACTCGCGCACGAGGTACGAGCCCGGCGTCCAGACCGGAAGAAAGAGGACCAGCGGATCCGGTAGCGGCGCTTCGTCCGAGATCGTCGTCTCGACCTCGATCAGGTGTGCGGCGGCGTCGACGATGCCGACCCGGTGCAGGATGCGCATGAACCTTGAATAGCCCAGCCCCACCCAAAATGCGCGAATGCCTTGACGGTGCTGGCCCCGTTTCCTATCAGCAAGGCGGCGATGATCGAAAGAAGCACGATCTCCGGGCGCAAGCTCGTCCTGTGGGGCGGCTCGTTCTCGCTGCTCGTCCTTTTCGGGATCGTCCTCGCGTTCCGCACCCTCGGCTTCACGCGCTTCGTGAACAACGCGCGCCTGCACGAGGGCAAGTCGAACGCGATCTACCTGTCGCGGGCCGTCGTCGCGTGCGCCGACAAGACGGGCAAGCTGCCGCCGTCGTCGCGCAAGGTGCCGGGCGGGCTCGCGGACGTGGGCGCCAAGACGTACGCGAGCACCGAAGCCGACTGGAGCGACGAGGCCTTCTCCTGCGACGGCTTCCGCGTGCGCGAGCCGCAGCGCTTCCAGTACCAGTGGGAGCGCACGGACGACCACGACGGCGTGGCCCGCGCCCAGGCCGACTTCGACGGCGACGGCGTCGTCGAGGCGACGTTCGAGCAGGAGGTCCGCTGCGAGGACAAGCAGGGCAAGCTACGCTGCGGCCCCGGCCCGTTCCACGACAAGAACCACTAGTCCACGTTTTCGTCGCCGTCGCTGCGCGACGATCGACTGGTCCACGTTTTCGTCGCCGTCGCTGCGCGACGATCGACCGGTCCGCGCTCTCAGACGAGGCGAGCCACGATCCCCTCGACCGGATCGCGCATGGGGTCGGGCGCGGGCAGGCCGCGCAGGCTCTCCCAGAGGTGGCGGCGGTCGTGCTCGTCCATGGAGAAGAACTCGATGCCGAGGCAGCGGCCGCGGT
>DATIQP010000335.1:0-1906 GCA_035470765.1 Polyangiaceae bacterium
CACAAGAGCGTCTGGATCGTCGGGGGCGACGGCTGGGCATACGACATCGGCTTCGGAGGCCTCGACCACGTCCTCGGCTCCAACATCGACGTGAACATCCTCGTGCTCGACACCGAGGTCTACTCCAACACCGGCGGCCAGCAGTCCAAGGCCACGCCCATCGGCGCGTCGGCGAAGTTCGCGGTGGCCGGCAAGGAGATCGCCAAGAAGGACCTCGGCCTCATCGCGATGAGCTACGGACACGTGTATGTTGCATCCATCGCGTTCGGCGCGAAGGACGTCCACACCGTCAAGGCGATGCAGGAGGCCGCCGCCTACCCGGGCCCTTCGCTCGTCATCGCCTACAGCCCGTGCATCGCCCACGGCTACGATCTCGTCCACGGCGTCGACCAGCAGAAGCTCGCCGTCGACAGCGGCATCTGGCCTCTCTATCGCTTCGACCCGCGCCGCACCGCCAAGGGCGAGCCGCCGCTGTCGCTCGACTCGGGCCCCATCAAGGCGAAGGTCCGCGACTTCATGGCGAACGAGGGCCGCTTCCGATCCGTCGAGCTGCTCGATCCCAAGCGGCACGCGCGCCTCGTGAAGAGCGCCGAGCGCTTCGCCGCGGACCGCCGCGCCATCTACGAACAGCTCGCGGGCCTGCGCGTGCCCGCCACCCCCACGAGCGCCACGGAGGGCGAGGCCGAATGACCGATCTGCGCACGACCTACCTCGGGCTGCGCCTCGCGCACCCGATCATGCCCGGCGCGTCGCCGCTCGCCGACGACCTCGACACGGTGCGCGCGCTCGAGGACGCCGGCGCTCCGGCCATCGTGCTGCGCTCGCTCTTCGAAGAGCAGATCGAAGAGGGCGCGCTCGCCGCTGCGCGCCAGATCGACGAGCACGCGGACCGCTACGCGGAGGCGAGCTCGTTCTTCCCGTCCAGCACCGTGCTCGCGCTCGGCCCGGACGCCTACCTCGAACAGATCGCGAAGATCCGCGCCGCCGTGGGCGTGCCCGTCGTCGCGTCACTCAACGGCGTCTCGCTCGGCGGTTGGCTCGACTACGCCCAGCTCATCGAACAGGCCGGCGCGCACGCCCTCGAGCTGAACCTGTACCGGCTGCCGACCGATCCCGACGACGAGTCGTCGGGGCTCGAGGCACGAGACGTCTCCATCGTCCGCGCCGTTCTCCAGAAGGTGCACATCCCGATCGCGGTTAAGCTCTCACCGTTCTACACGTCGCTCCCGCACCACGCGCGCATGCTCGAGGAGATCGGCGCGCACGGGCTCGTCCTCTTCAACCGCTTCTACCAGCCCGACATCGATCCCGAGGCGCTCGAGGCGAAGCGCGAGCTGCACCTCTCCGACGCGTCCGAGCTGCCGCTGCGACTGCGCTGGCTCGCGGTGCTCTCCGCCCAGCGCAGGCTGTCGCTCGGGGCGAGCGGCGGCGTGCACGACGCGATGGACGCCGTGAAGGCGCTCATGGCCGGCGCCCACGCCGTGCAGATGGTCTCCGCGCTCCTGAAGCGCGGTCCCCGCTACCTCGGCGAGGTCGTGCGGGCGCTCGACGTCTGGCTCGCCGAGCACGAGTACACCTCGATCGAGCAGCTCCGCGGCAGCATGAACGTCGCGCGCAGCCCCGACCGCCGGCCGTACGAACGAGCCAACTACGCCCAGATCCTCAACCTCTGGCCTCCGAAGTGATCGATGGACGGTGGCCGGCGTTTTGCTTGAGCGCGCCGCATGGCCACGTACATCACCCAAGACTGCATAAACTGCGGGGCATGCGAGCCGGAATGCCCGAACGAAGCCATCTCCGAGGGCGATTCGATCTACGTCATTGATGCGGATCATTGCACCGAGTGTGTCGGCTTCCACGAGAAGGAAGCCTGCCAGGGCGTCTGCCCCGTCGAGTGCTGCCTGCC
>DATIQP010000336.1:0-7545 GCA_035470765.1 Polyangiaceae bacterium
CGGCGCGATGATTCCGTACGACGTGCCCGTGACCCAGCCGGGATCGGCGGTGCACCAGAAGACGTCCTCGGGGTGCAGGTCGAGCGCGAGCTTGCCCGTGGCGTGATGGGCGACGACGGCCGCGTGCACGTGGATCGCGCCCTTGGGTTTGCCGGTCGTGCCGCTCGTGAAGTGGAGCAGCGCCATGTCCTCCGGATCCGTCGGCGGGATCTCGAAGCGCTCGCTCGCCGCCGAGAGCAACTCGCGCAGATCGCGCGTCCCCTCGGGCAGCGGCGACGCCGTCGTGCGGACGAGCAGCACGTGCTCGAGCGCAGGCAGCGACGCGCGGATGGACGCCACCTTCCGCTTGTAGAGTACGTCGGTGGTGACGAGGACCTTGCCCCGCCCGGCGCCGACGCGCGCGGCGATCGGCTCGGGGCCGAACGCAGAGAAGAGCGGCGAGAATACGCTCGCGTTCTTGAGCGTGCCGAGGCACGCGACGTAGAGCTCCGGGATGCGGGGCGTCAGGGCGAAGACGCGATCGCCCTTGCCGACGCCGAGCGAGCGCAGCACGTTGGCGAAGCGGTTCGTCTCGGCGGCGAGCGCGCGATACGTGAGCCTGCGCGAGTCGCCGTCCTTGCCGAGCCAAAGGAGCGCGAGGCGATCGCCGCGCCCGTGCTCGACGTGGCGATCGACGGCCTCGTGGGCGATGTTCAGTCCGCGGCCGCCCGGCAACCCGTCCAGCTCGCGGCGCGCGGCTTCCCAAGAGAAGTCCGCCCGGACGCGTTCGTAGTCGGCGAGGTTGGGCGCGACGGCCGGGCGCGTCTTGTGGAGCGTCGCGTAGCGAGTGGGCATGAGATGCCGTCGAGCAGGTTTCGTACCGGCGTGGCCCGAGCGGACGCGAGCGCCTCCGGATTGCGCCGAAGCTGCGCTCGGACGCACCGGATGCGCTCAGCCCCACTTTTTCAGGGCGTGGTCGGCGCCGTGGGGGTGACCGCCGTCGTTGGCTCCAAAGCTCTGCCGGAGCTGCGCGAGCGCCGTGAGGCGCGCCTCCACCTTGCCGTTCACGCTCTCGGCCGGGAACTGCCCCAGCGCATCGCGCTCGCCCGCGGGCGAGCCGGTCAGGAGCGCGAGGCCCTCGTCCACCGTCGTCACCTGCCAGATCGCGAAGCGCTCCTCGCGCACGGCGGCGACCACGTCGTCGCGGAGCATCAGGTGCTTGACGTTGGCGTGCGGAATGATCACGCCCTGATCGCCCGTGAGCCCGGTCGCACGGCACGCGTCGAAGAAGCCCTCGATCTTCTCGTTGACGCCGCCGATGGGTTGCACCTGACCGTGCTGGTTCACGGAGCCGGTGACGGCGATCGATTGCCGGATGGGGATCTCCGAGAGCGCCGAGAGCAGCGAGTAGAGCTCGGCGGCCGAAGCGCTGTCGCCCTCGACCATGCCGTACGACTGCTCGAACGCGATGGTAGCGGAGAGCGAGAGCGGGACCTTGAGGGCGTAGCGCGCGCCGAGGAACGCGGAGAGGATCAGCACGCCCTTGGAGTGGATCGGCCCGCCCAGCTCGACTTCGCGCTCGATGTCGACGACCTCGCCGCGGCCGAGCCGCACTCGCGCGGTGATGCGCGTCGGCCGGCCGAACGTGAAGCCGCCGAGCTCGAGGACGGAGAGGCCGTTGACCTGCCCCACGCGTTCGCCGGTCGTCTCGATGAGGAGCGTGCCGCGCTCGATCGCCTCGAGCGAGCGCTCGCGCATTCGTCCGGCGCGCTCGCGCTGGGTCTCGATCGCGCGCTCGACGTCGGGGCGCGTGACGCGCTCGCCGCCGCGCTGTGCGGCCCAGTAGTCCGCCTCGCGCGCGAGGTCCACGAGCGACCCCATGTGGGCCGTGAGCTTCTCGGAGTCGTCCGCCATGCGCGCGCTCTGCTCGATCACGCGCGCGACCCCGCCGCGGTCGAACGGACGCAGCTTCTCGTCGCGGACGATGGTGGCCACGAGGCGCGCGTAGAGCACGTCGTTGTCCGGCGTGCGATCGACCTCGTCCTCGAAGTCGACGGCGACCTTGAAGAGCGCGCGAAAGTCCGGGTCGAGCGCGTCGAGAAGGTAGAACAGGCGGCGCTCGCCCATGAGGACGACCTTGACGTCGGTGGGCACGGGCTCGGGCTCGAGCGAGACGGTCGACGCGAAGCCGAGCGCCATGCTGAGCGACTCGATGCGCACCTGCTTGGCGAACAGCGCGCGCTTCAGGCCGTCCCATGCATAGGGCGCCACGAGCAGGTTGTGGACGTCGAGCAGCAAGTAGCCCCCGCTCGCGCGGTGGAGCGCGCCCGGCTTGATGTGGTTGAAGTCCGTGACGAGCGCGCCGAACTGCGCGACGTGCTCGTGGCGGCCGACGAGGTTCTCGTAGGTGGGGTGGTCCTCGAAGACGACGGGGGCCCCCTTCGTCTGGGTGTGATCGACCAGCACGTTGACCTGATAGCGGCGAAAGCGATCGCCGTGATCGAAGATCGCGACGGCGGTCGGCTCCTCGCGCTTGATGAACTCGTCCGCGTTCTCGAGCACGTCCTGCTGGATCGCGGCGAGGTGGGAGACGATCGCCGGCAAGTCGGCATACTTGGCCTTCGCGTCGTCGAGCAGGTGGCCGACGGCGGCCATCAGCATCTCGCGAATGATGGTCTTCAGCTTCCGGCGGACCTCCTGCTCCCAGCGCGGGAGCTTCTCGAGGAGGGCGCGCAGGTCCTGGCTCAGGGCGGCCATGTCGTGCTCGAAGTGAGCGCGCTCGTCCTCGGGGAGCTTGGCGAAGTCGTCCGGTTCGAGGACCTCGCCGTTCTTCACGGGCGCGAGGGCGAAGCCGAGGGGCGTGTGGACCAGCGCGACGCTGCTTGCCTCGGCGCGCGCCTTGAGCTCGCCGAAGGCGCTCTCCTGCTGGTTCTTCAGCTCCTCTTCGAGCGACTCCTTGCGCGCGCGAAACTCGTCGGACTCGAGCGCTCCCGGAATCGCGATCTGGAGGTCGTCCACGAGCTGCTCGAGGTCCTTGCGGAGCTGGTTGCCCTTGCCGGCCGGCAGGCGCAGCGCGCGCGGTCTGTTGGGCTGCGCGAAATCGTGGACGTAGCAGAGGTCTTGGGGCACGGGCTCCTTCGCGGCGCGCTGCTCGAGCACCGCGCGCACGGCGGTGTACTTGCCAGCGCCGGCGCGGCCCATGGCGTAGATGTTGTAACCCTCGTGGCGGATCCCGACGCCGAACTGGAGCGCCGCGACCGCGCGCTGCTGGCCGACGCGCTCGGAGAGCGGCTCGAGCTCGCCGGTCGACTCGAACGAGAAGCGCTCGGGGTCGCACCGGGTGCACAGGTCGTCCCAAGCGAGCGCGAGCGGGGGGCGGACAGGTTGGTCCATGGTTGGGTATCGAGCATTCCCCGTACCGAGTCCTGCACCGCGCCTCATGCGCTCGGACGCGAGCGCGGCGGTTGCGCCTGTCCGCAGCGGATGCGGAGACGGGCGGGCATGTCGGATGCAACCAAATTCAACCATGAGCCACAAACAGCTCCTGTTTCACGCCGCGGCACGTGAGAAGATCCTGCACGGGGCGAGCGCGCTCACCGACGCGGTGCGAGTCACCCTGGGTCCGAAGTCGAAGAGCGTGCTCATCGGTAGGAAATGGGGCTCACCCATCGTCTGCAACGATGGCGTCACCATCGCAAAGGAGTTCGATCTCAAGGACGCAGAGGAGAACCTCGGCGCGCAGGTCATCCGTCAGGCGGCCGAGCGCACGGGCGACGCCGTGGGCGACGGGACCACCACCTCGACCATCCTCGCGCACGCAATCTTCGCCGACGGCCTGCGCAACGTCGCGGCCGGCGCGAGCGCGATCGACCTCAAGCGCGGCCTGGACCGCGGCCTGCGCATCGCGGTCGACACGATCCGGGCGCTCTCGAGGCCGGTGTCGAGCCGCAAGGAGAAGGTGCAGATCGCGACCATCTCGGCGCACAACGACCCTGCGATCGGCGAGATCGTCGGCGACGCGGTCGAGAAGGTCGGCACCGAGGGTGTCATCACGGTCGAGGAGGCGAAGGGCACCGAGACGAGCGTCGAGGTCGTGCAGGGCATGATGTTCGACCGAGGCTACCTGTCGCCCTACTTCGTGACCGACCCCAACCGGATGGAGTGCGTGCTGACGGACCCGCTCGTCCTCGTCCACGACAAGCGCATCGGTGCGATGAAGGATCTCTTGCCGGTGCTCGAGCACGTGGCCAAGGAGGGTCGCAGCCTGCTGCTCATCGCCGAAGAGGTCGAGGGCGACGCGCTCGCGACGCTCGTCGTCAACAAGATCCGCGGAACGCTCTCGTGCGTCGCGGTGAAGGCTCCTGGCTTCGGCGACCGGCGCAAGGCCATCCTCGAGGACATCGCGGTCCTCACCGGGGCGCGCGTCGTCTCGGAGGAGACGGGGCTCAAGCTCGAGCACGTCCAGCCGGAGCACCTCGGACGCTGCAGCCGCGTCGTCGTCCGGCAAGACGACACGACGATCGTCGGCGGACAGGGTGACGAGCGAAGCATCCAGGGTCGCATCCAGCAGCTGCGCAAGCTGATCGAGGAGTCGAAGAGCGACTACGATCGCGAGAAGCTGGAGGAGCGGCTCGCGAAGCTCGTCGGCGGCGTGGCGGTCGTCCGAGTCGGCGCGCCCTCCGAGGCAGAGCTCAAGGCGCGCAAGGAGGGCTTCGAGGACGCGATCAGCGCGACGAAGGCCGCCGTGGCCGAGGGGATCGTCCCCGGCGCCGGCTTGACCTTGATCCGCGCGGCCGACGCCCTACTCGCCGAGGAGGGCAAGTGCGACGGCGACGAGCGGAGCGGCCTCCGTGTGCTGCGCCTTTCGCTCGAGGCGCCTACGCGACAGCTCGCCGAGAACTCGGGAGTGGACGCCGGCGTGGTGGTCGATCGCATGCGCGGCGGCAAGGGCGCCTTCGGCTTCGACGCGGGACGCGGCGTCTACGGCGATCTGGTCGAGTTCGGCATCATCGACCCGACTAAGGTCGTGCGTATCGCGCTCGAGAACGCCGTCTCGGTGGCGAGCGTGTTGCTCCTGACGGAGGCGACCATGACCGACATCCCGGAGCCGCAGCCGAAGGTGGAGGGGCAAGTGCCCTTCGAGACATGAGCCTCGTGGACGAGCTCCACCGCCCCGCCGCGTGGGGCGCCCCGGAGACCGCCTCGGTGGAGATGGTCGAGACGCACATCTCCTGGGTGTTTTTGCTCGAACGGGACGTCTTCAAGGTCAAGAAGCCCGTGAGCCTGGGCTTCCTGGACTTCCGCGCGCTCGAAGACCGCAAGGCCGCGTGCGACGCCGAGGTGACCCTCAACGCGCGCCTTGCGCCGGACGTCTACCACGGCGTCGTGGCGCTCCGCCGGCAGGCCGACGGGAGCGTGGGCCTCGGCGGCGACCGGGCGATCGTCGAGTGGGCAGTCCACATGGCGCGCCTGCCCGACGAGCGGCGCGCCGACTTCATGCTCGCCGCGAATCAGCTCACCGCCGCTCACGTCGACGCGCTCGCCGATCGCCTGGCGGCGTTCCACGCGCTCGTGCGCTGCGACGAGGAGACGGCGCGCTTCGGGAGGCCGGGGGCCATCGCCGTCAACGTGCAGGAGAATTTCCAGCAGACGCGCGACGTCATGAGCCGCTACGTGAGCGCGGCCGAGGCCGCCGAGATCGTGCGTTGGCAGACGCGCTTCCTCCACGATCACGAGCGGCTCTTCGCGGAGCGCATCGCCGCGGGGCGCGTGCGCGACGGGCACGGCGATCTGCGCCTCGAGCACGCCTACTTCGTCGACGAGCGCTCGCCGCTCCTCGTCGACTGCATCGAGTTCAACGAGCGCTTCCGCTTCGCCGACGTCTGCGCGGACGTCGCCTTCCTCTCGATGGACCTCGCGAGCCACGGCCGCGTCGACCTCGCCGAGCGCTTCCTCGCGCGCTACGCCCAGCAGGCGAACGACTTCGACCTCTACGCGCTGGTCGACTTCTACGAGAGCTACCGGGCCTTCGTTCGCGGCAAGATCGCCACCATGGTCGGCGACGCGGCCGGCGCTCGCCGGCACTTCTTGCTCGCGCTCGCGGCGGACCGGCGCTCCCTCTTGGCGCCCGTGCTCGTCGCCGTCGGCGGGATCATCGCCTCGGGCAAGAGCACGATCGCCGAGCACGTCGCGCGCGAGCTGAGCGCGCCCATCGTCGACGCCGATCGAACGCGCAAGGCCATGCTCGGCGTCGAGGCGACGAAGCCGCTCGACGAGCGCGCGTGGAAGGGCGCCTACGACCCGGACTTCACCGAGAAGGTCTACGCCGAGGTGCTCCGCCGCGCGGAGGTCGTCCTCGCGAGCGGTCGGCCGGTCGTGCTCGATGCCTCGTTCCGGTCGCCCACGATGCGGGCGGCGGCGCGCGCGCTCGCACGGCGCTACGGCGCCCCGTTTCGATTCGTCGAGTGCCGCGCCGAGGTCGAGGTGTGCCGCTCGCGCCTGGTGACGAGGGCGCGCGAGCGCGGCGTGTCGGACGGGCGCCTCGAGGTCTTCGACGCATTCCGGCAGCGCTTCGAGAAGGTGGTCGAGCTCTCGCCGCTCGAGCACGTCGTGCTCGACACCTCGCGGCCAATCGAGGACAGCCTCCGCGCGCTGCGAGCGCGCATCGCCACCTGGCCGCACGGGTTCGTGGCCTGACTCACTCGCGACCGTAGAGTTTCTTCAGCTCGACCTTGGCCTGCTCGAGCGTTCGCCTGCGCTCGGGCGACAGGTTGGCGCCCGCTCGGTTGATGTAGAAGACGAGCATCGACAGGGCCGACCTGTAAGGCTCGGCCTTGCGACGCGTGCTCCGGTCGGCGGAGCGCTTGAGCGATCGCGCGATGCGAGCGGGGTCGTCCCACGTGAAGACCCCCGGGTCGAGCTCTAGGGCGTTGCTGGTCTCGGTGACGTGCTGGGACCAGCGCCTCGTCGTTTGTGTGCTCGTCGGCATGACGACTGTGGAAGAAGGCAACACCAATACCGCGCAAGTGTGGCAATCGGCCTGCGAGAGGTGCGCTTCTCGAGCAGCTCAGCGCGGGACGGCGGCCCGAGATCGGTGCCCGGCCGGAGGGTCGAATGGCACGCCCGATGCTGCAATTTCAGTCAGACAGAAAAGAAGAAGAGAAAGGAGGTTTCGTCATGGCCAACATCGCAATCAGCAAGGAGGCCCCGAGGACGGTGCCTTCTATCTGGGATTCGGTCCGTGCGATGCGGGACCTGATGGGTTGGGATCCATTCCGTGAAATGGTCCCGTCGGTTCCGTCGGTGTCGGCGCTCGTCCCATCGTTCGAAGTGTCGTTCGACGTGAAGGAGACGCCGGAGTCTTACGTGTTCCGTGCCGATGTGCCGGGCGTCAAAGAGTCCGACCTGTCGGTGACGCTTACCGGCAGCCGGCTGAACATCAGCGGCAAGCGCGAGGCTGAGCGCAAGGAGTCGAGCGACACGTACTACTGCTACGAGCGCTCGTACGGCGACTTCAGCCGAACCTTCACGCTGCCCGAAGGCGTGGACGCGAACACCGTTCATGCC